>JBILKW010000142.1:0-5774 GCA_044376465.1 Sphingobacteriales bacterium
CATATTTCAATTTGATAAAGTAATGGAAGAGCTGACTTTTCATTTTTTATATGGTTTGGTCAATCAAAAAGGATTTGAATTAATAAATCAATATAAAAACTCCACAGTATAAATTATGTATACATTATGAAACCTAAATTATTTTACATTTTATGGTTAAGCCTCGGAATTTCTAGTAGTGGTTATTCGCAAACGAGTTTTCAATTTAGCCTTCAACAAGCAATTGAATATGCTTATGAAAATCAAAACGACATTAGGAATGCACAATTAGATGCAGAAATATCAAAGAGTAAAGTAAAAGAAACTGTTGCCATTGGTTTGCCTCAAGTAACGGGAAGTGCAAGCATTCAACGTTTTATTGACATCCCAACTCAGTTAATTCCAAACTTTATTTCACCGCTAACGGGGGCTCAACCCGGCACATATCCTGAGTTTATTGAAGCTCAATTCGGAACAAATTACAATTCGAGTTATGGAATTTCTGTAAACCAATTATTATTTGATGGAAATTATTTAATTGGATTAAAAGCCAGTTCTGTATACAAAGAGCTAACGATAAAAGCATTGGAACGAACAAAAATTGAAACAAATGTGAGTGTTACAAAAGCGTATTATTCTGTTTTGGTGAATCGTGAACGCTTAAGTTTATTGGATGCGAATCTTGTAAGATTACAAAAAACGTTAATTGATACTAAAGCCTATTATGAAAATGGTTTTGCAGAAAAAGTAGATTATGATCGATTAAGTGTTTTATATAATAATTTAAATACAGAAAGAGAAAACGTTGCGAAATTGATCGAATTAAGTTTATCATTATTAAAATTTCAAATTGGTATGCCAATAAAAAATGACTTGGTGTTAACAGATAAATTGGAAGCAATACAATTACAAGCTTTAGTTGAATCTAAGCAAGTTATTTCAGCAGAAGAACGTGTAGAATATCAATTATTAAAAACCTCTATGAAATTAAATGAGCTGGATTACAAAAGAAATATTGTAACGCATGCACCTAGTTTAGTGGCCTTCGGCAGTTTTTCTAGAAATTTTTTAAACAATGATTTCGGTACTTTATTTGATAGATCATTTCCAACCTCGGTTATAGGCTTACAATTAAATGTTCCCATTATTGGTTCTGGAATGAAGTATCATCAAACTAAACAAGCAAAATTAACCTTAGAGAAATCTAAAAATGATTTAACGAATTTAGAGAATGTATTGAATTTACAAAGTAACCAAACACAAATTAATTATAATAATAGTATTCGTTCTTTAGAAAATCAACGCAAGAACATGGACTTGGCAAAAGAAGTTTTACGTGTATCAAAAGCTAAATACGATCAAGGAATTGGATCTAGTTTAGAAGTTACAACGGCCGAAACCTCTTTAAAAGAATCGGAAACAAATTACATTAGTTCATTATACGATGCATTAATTGCTAAAGTAGAATTGGACAAAGCATTTGGTAAAATACAATAATCAACTCACCTAGAAATTTATATTTGATATGAAACGTATATTAATATTACTTACATCAACCAGTTTATTAGTAGCATGTACTAAACCAAGTGGTAGCGATAAAAAAGCTGAATTGGAAAACTTGAAAAAACAACAATCAGAATTAACAATCAAAATTGCTGAATTAGAGGCTGCTTTAGCTAAAGAAAATCCCGAAGAAAATCAAAAAGTGAAATTTGTATCTATTGATACTTTAACGACTACACCGTTTATTCACTTTGTAGAAGTTCAGGGCCAAGTACAAGCTGACCAAAACGTTAACATTATTCCACGTGCAATGGGGCCTGTTATTAAGGTTTATGCGAAAATTGGCCAGCAGGTTAAAAAAGGACAAGTATTAGCTAAAATCGACGATGCTTTTATTCGCAAATCGATGGATGAGCTATATACTCGTTTAGAACTGGTGACTACAATTTACAATAAACAGAAAAACTTGTGGGATCAAAAAATTGGTACAGAGGTTGCATTTTTACAAGCCAAGAACAACAAAGAAGCCTTAGAAAATACCATTGCTGCTACTAAGGAACAATTGGATAATACAAATATTAAATCGCCAATTGACGGGATTGTGGATGAAGTAGATGTTAAAGAAGGAGAAATGGTTGCACCTGGTGCTCGTCCAGCATTCCGTGTGGTAAATTTCAGTCAGTTAAAAGCAACTGCAGAATTAGCGGAAAGTTACTTAAGTACAGTAAATACTGGTGATGCGGTTGTAGTTTCATTTCCAGATTTGAAACAAGAAGTAAGTGCTAAAATAGATTTCGCTGCTAATGCAATTAATCCAGTAAGCAGAACATTTAAAGTAGAAGTAAAATTAAGTAACAATAAAAACTATCGCCCAAATATGCTATCGGTATTGAAGATTATTGATTACCAATCGATAAAAGCTATTACTGTGCCTATTAACATTATACAAAGCGATCAGTCTGGTAGCTACGTTTTTGTGGTGAACGAAAATGGAGGTAAATTAATAGTAAAGAAAGCAAACGTAAAAGTTGGTGAAGTATACCGTGGTACAGCAGAAATAAAGTCAGGTTTAGTTGCAGGCGATAAAATTATCACGATTGGTTACCAAGATTTAAATGAAGGCGACGTTGTTAAGTTGTAATTAACCACACTCTAAATTTCAGAAGATGAAAGACGAACACAAAGAATTTGGCCCTTCGAGTTGGGCCATTGATAATAAGACTTCAATTTATGTAATTACCTTTTTATTATTTGTAATAGGGTACTTTGCATATTTGAATTTACCAAAAGAAAATTTTCCAGAAATTTCGATACCTAAGATTTTTGTTTCTACGGTTTATCCTGGTACTTCTCCGCAAAACATGGAGAATTTGGTGACCAAGCAATTGGAAAAACAATTAAAATCTACTCCTGGTTTGAAAAAAATAACGTCAAACTCATACCAAGATTTCTCCTTTATTACAGCAGAGTTTAATACCAACGTTGATATTAAAGAAGCAAAACAGCGTGTGAAAGATGCGGTTGATAAGGCTAAGCAAGATTTACCAAATAATTTACCACGAGATCCAGATGTATTAGACATTAATTTAGCCGACTTGCCTATTTTATATTTAAATATTTCAGGAGATTTTGATTTGAAAAAATTGAAAGACTATGCAGATGATTTAAAAGATAGAGTAGAGGGCTTAAAAGAAATTTCGGGAGTGGATATTGTAGGTGCCTTAGAGCAAGAAATTCAAATTAATGTTGATTTGAATAAAATGGCTGGTACACAAATTTCTTTTGGAGACATTGAACGTGCAATTGGTTTTGAAAACATTTCGGCATCTGGAGGTACACTAAGAGTTGACGGTGTTCGTAGAACATTGAATATTAAGAAAGAATATCCAAATGCATTAGAAATAGCTAATACAATCATTAAAACTCCAACAGGCGGATCTGTATATTTAAAAGACATTGCAGAAGTGGTGGATGGTTTTAAAGAGCAAGAAAGTTATGCGCGTTTATACGGAAAAAATGTAATTACCTTAAACGTAAAAAAACGTAGTGGAGAGAATTTAATTGAAGCATCGGATAAGATTCGTGAGATTGTAAAAGACATGCAAGCAAATAATTTCCCGAAAGGTTTAGATATTAAAATTACAGGAGACCAATCAGATCAAACACGTGTAACTTTACACGATTTAATAAACACCATTATCATCGGGTTTATTTTGGTTACAATTATTTTGATGTTCTTTATGGGTGTTACCAATGCTCTTTTCGTGGCATTATCAGTACCACTTTCTATGTGTGTAGCATTTATCGCGATGCCTGCATTAGGTGGTTTGTTTGGTTTTAATTTTACCATGAACATGATTGTACTGTTCTCGTTCTTATTAGGTTTGGGTATAGTAGTGGATGATGCGATTGTGGTAATTGAAAATACACACCGTATTTTTGATAACGGGAAAGTGCCGATCAAAAAAGCTGCAAAAGTAGCTACCGGAGAGGTATTCTTGCCAGTATTTTCTGGTACTTTAACTACATTGGCACCATTCGTACCTTTATTGTTTTGGCCAGGTATTATTGGTGAGTTTATGTTTTATTTACCGGTAACATTAATCATTACTTTATTAGCATCACTTTTAGTTGCATACATCATCAACCCTGTCTTTGCAGTTGACTTTATGAAACCGCATCATCACAGTGATGAAAAACCAACTTTCGATAAAGCTGTACGCAAAACAATGCTATATTTTGCTGGAGCAGCATTAATTGGTTACTTAATAAATTTCGGTTTCGGAAACTTTATTGTAGTGTTAGCATTATTGTATTTGGTGCATCATTTTTATTTAGAGAGAGCTGTTTATAAATTTCAAAATAAAACATGGCCACGTTTCCAAAATTGGTATGCTAAGAAATTAGAGTGGGCACTACACCGCCCATGGACATTATTGTTGAGCACATTGGGTTTGTTTGTGTTAACCATCATGTTTATGATGGTGCGTACCCCAAAATTTGTATTCTTCCCAGATTCTGATCCAAACTTTGTTTATGTGTATGTTAGCTTGCCAGTGGGTACAGATCAAGCATATACAAATGAAGTAATTAAAAATGTAGAGAATAGAGTTACTAAAGTGGTGGGTAAAGACAATCCAATTGTATCTTCTATTATATCAAACGTTACCGTAGGTGTTACCGATCCACAAGATGAAGACCAAGGTAAATACCCAAACAGGGGTAAAGTGTCTGTTGCTTTTGTAGAGTTTGGTAAAAGAGACGGTGTAAATACATCACAATATTTAGATAAAATACGTGAAGCGGTAAAAGGCATACCAGGTGCTGAAATATCTGTAACCAAAGAGCAATCGGGGCCACCAACAGCTAAACCAATTTCTATAGAAATAACGGGAGATAACTTAGACTCGTTAGTTTCTACTTCACTAAAGTTGAAAAAATACCTAGATCAACGAAATGTGGCTGGTGTGGAAGAATTAAAATCGGACTTTCAGAATAATAAACCAGAAATTATATTTGATATAGATAGAGAGCGTGCAAATAGAGAGGGTATTTCTACAGGGCAAGTTGCAATGGAATTGCGCACAGCTTTGTATGGAAAAGAAATTTCTAAATTCCGCGATGTAAAAGATGATTATGAAATTAATGTACGTGCTAGAGAAGATCAACGTAATAACCTAGACATCTTGCAAAATATGAGCGTTACCTACAGAGATATGGGAATGGGTGGAATGATTCGTCAGGTTCCGTTGTCTTCTTTCGCAGATATTCAATATGTAAATACATATGGAGGTATAAAACGTAAACAGCAAAAACGAATCATAATTTTGTCATCAAATGTTTTAGGCGATTATAATCCTGCAGAGGTAGTGTCAAATATTCAAAGAGAAATTGATCAATTTAAAACATCTACAGGTGTAACAATCAAGATGGCCGGAGAACAAGAGGAGCAAATGGAAACGGTGAAGTTCTTAGGTACTGCACTTATGGTTTCATTTGGTTTAATATTGTTGATTTTAGTAACTCAATTTAATTCAATAGGTAAACCATTGATTATTTTAAGTGAGATTTTCTTTAGCATTATTGGTGTACTCTTGGGTATAACCATTTTTAAAATGACCATGTCGACGGTAATGATGGGGGTTGGTATTATTGCCTTAGCCGGCATTGTGGTTCGAAACGGTATACTACTCGTAGAGTTTGCCGACCTTATGATTTCGCAGGGTATGAATACTTATGATGCCGTATTAGAAGCAGGTAGGACGCGTATGACGCCTGTATTGTTAACTGCC
>JBILKW010000143.1:0-5742 GCA_044376465.1 Sphingobacteriales bacterium
GCGAATAAATCCATTAATCGCGTGGAGTAATTATTGGGGTCTGAGAATAAATTGAATTTTTCAAAAGGGAAGAGGGGTGTTAAGAAATCAAAAGGTACTCTATCTCTTACCTCTGCAGGAGTACGGCCGTTAATAGTTTCTACACGTACTAATGGAAAGTATTTCTCACCTTCTTTAGGAGGGCGTACACTTCCCCGCACTGTGTCGCCTGTTTTTAAGCCAAATAATTTTATTTGAGATTGAGATACATAAATATCATCAGGAGAAGTTAAATAGTTATAATCGGCTGATCTTAAAAAACCATAACCATCTGGCATAATTTCTAAAACACCTTCATTTACAATAGAATTATCAAAATCTAAGGTGTTTAATAATGATTCTGAATTATTATTATTGTTATTATTTCGTTGGTTGCGATTATTATTGTTTCTATCGAATTTATTGTTGCGTTGACGATCGAATGAACGTTCTATACTAGCAACGTCTTGTAAATTTTCACCTGTATGTGGAGCAGATTCTGTTGAAGTATGTGTATTTTCTACTGCAGCGCTCTTGTTTTCTATTGTTTGTGTTGAAGCTGATTCTTGCATTTGATCAGCCTCAGGTTGCTCATTTAGTATTTCAACCGGCATTATTGGTTCTTGCTCTGTAGGAAATACTCTATCTGGTTGTTGATCGTATTCTGCTTGAAACCTTTGTTGTTCTTTAGAGTTATCATCAGCTTTTGCAGGCTTTATAGATCTTTTTCTCTTCGGTTTCTCTGCTGCATCGTCTTTACTTGTCGATTCAGGTTTAATCGTTTTTTTTGGTTTATCCACTATAATAATATAAGTTCTTTGAAATTATTTTCGAATGATTTTTTTAGATAGTATTGACAATAAGAAATCAATAAAAAAGGTATTTAAGGATTTGTAAATTTTTGTGAAACGGTATTTTGAGATTGCTAAGAGTGTTAGCACACAGCAATGTTAACGAATTATTATTAAATATCAAAAAAATGTTCATTTAATTTTAGATATTCATATTTAAAAGCTTTTTATATTTTTGTTGATATGAACAAAGCGAGTCTGATAAACGAAATAAAAAGCAAAAAGTCTTTTTTGTGTATTGGTTTAGATACTGATATACAGCGTATACCAAAGCATTTACTCGCTACGGAAGACCCTATTTTCGAATTTAATAAAGCTATAATAGAAGCCACTTCGGCTTATTGCGTGGCTTATAAACCGAATATTGCATTTTATGAAAGCTTGGGTGCCAAGGGTTGGGATAGTTTGAAAAAAACAATGGACTTAATTCCTCCCCATATTTTTACCATTGCCGATGCAAAAAGAGGTGATATTGGCAATACTTCTGCATTATATGCAAGAGCCTTTTTCGACAAAGCTTCTTCTGGTTTCAATTTTGATTCGGTAACCGTTGCGCCTTACATGGGTTCCGATTCGGTAACTCCGTTTTTAACGTATGAAAATAAATGGGTGATTTTATTAGCCCTAACCTCTAATGAGGGTGCTAACGACTTTCAGTTTATAGAAAATACACATGGCGAACCCTTGTATAAAAAAGTAATTGAAACCTCGCAACAATGGGCAGATGCAGAAAGAATGATGTATGTAGTAGGTGCTACTCGCCCAGAGTTTTTTGCAGAAATTCGTAAATGGAGTCCTGATCATTTTTATTTAGTGCCGGGTGTAGGTGCACAAGGCGGCAGCTTGCAAGACGTTTGTAAATACGGGCTGAATAAAGACATTGGCTTGTTAATAAATTCATCAAGAAATATTATTTACGCTAGCACCGGAACTGATTTTGCGGAAGCCGCTGCTACCGAAGCCTTAAAAATTCAGACAGAGATGGCAGAAATACTTGAACAAAAGTATTGACGTTTTTTTGTATGAGCTTTTCTTTGTAAAAAAAGAAAAGTATGAAAGAAGATTTTGTGCAGACGGTTTGGAAATACCAGCTTTTCAACTCCCAACATTTAGTAAGTATCGATGGTAAAGCGATCGAAATTATTCATCCCGGTTATGCACACGTAAACGCTGGTCCGGATTTTATTTCCGCAAAAATTAAAATAGATGGAATTTTATGGGCAGGAAATGTGGAAATACATGTAAACGCAGCAGAATGGTACCATCACCAACACCATAAAGATGCAGCTTACAATAATGTAATTTTACATGTGGTATTTACAGATGATGGTGGTATTTGTACCACCCAAAATAATTTACAACTGCATACCCTCGAATTAAAAAACTTAATAGATGCACATACCTTGCAAGCTTACCAGCATTTGTGTGCAGATATGCGTGAATTACCATGTAAAGATTGGTGGGTTAAAATTGAAAAAAGTATAGTAGAAAATTGGCTGTTACGCTTGTGTATTGAGCGATTAATGGGGAAGTGCCAATACTTAAAGGCTCGTTTGAATACCATTCATCATCACTGGGATCAGTTATTTTTTGAAATCGTTGCCAGGCAACTGGGTTTTCATATAAATGCAGAACCAATGGAACGCTTAGCAAAAAGTATTAAGATTGAATGGTTGCAAAAATTAAACGGTCAGCCCCTAAGTATTGAAGCATTGTTGTTCGGGCAAGCGGGTATGTTGCAACGTACTTTTGAAGAGGAATATCCGAATGAATTAAAGAAAGAATACGAGTACTTACAAAAGAAATATAAACTCGTACCTATGGATATGAGTACTTGGAAATTTTCACGTCTACGGCCTTCCAATTTCCCAACACTTAGAATTGCTCAATTGGCTAGCATATTCCGAAAAAACCCTCGTTTTTTTTCGGAAATTATTGCGCTAACAGAAATGGAAAAAGTAGAAGATTTTTTCGATATAAAACTGCCAGAATATTGGAATACCCATTATCGGTTTGAGAAAGAAAGCGCTTGGCAATTGAAACAATTTGGAGTCGATTCCGTAGAACAATTGATCCAAAATACGGTTTGTATAATTTGGTTATTATACGGGGATGTAAAATGCGAAGAGGAATATAAAATTAAATGTTTGCAGTTGTTAGAACATTTAAAACCAGAAAGAAATAGGTATACGAAACAATTCGACGGTTGTAATTATCCACTCGAAAGCAGCATACAGAGCCAAGGACAACGATTTTTATGGGAAAATTATTGTGATCATAAAAAATGCTTAACTTGCAGTATTGGAATACATGGTTTAAAATATTCGTAAGATGATACAGAACATTATGTCTTTTTTTGAAAGAAATTCTTTCGGGGTCTGCACTTACCTTGCCGAAAAGTTTAAACTGTCAATTTCAAAAGTTAGGTTGTTTTTTATTTACACCTCTTTTATTTCTGTGGGTATGCCCATCGTATTTTATTTCTTAGCCTTTATTGCATTAGATATCCGTAAGTATGTGAGGCATAAGCGAAATGGAGTGTTGGAGTAATTCGAATAGTCGAAATGTCGATTATTCGAAATTTCGAAGTTGGTCCCAAATGAGGTCGGGTTCGAAACCTTTGCTGGCAATGTATTTGGCTACTTTATGTTGTAAAATATAGGGGTCTTTCTCTTTTAACGCTCTTGATTTTTTTTCGATTAGCTTTTCAATGGTGTTCTCGTAATCGGCCTCCGGTAATTGAGCTAGGGCTTTTTTGATGCAATAATCGCTTACCTTTTTTAGTTTTAGATGTTGTTTAATTTTGATTTTGCCCCATTGTTTGATTCGGAATTTTCCGCTTGCAAATGCAATGGCAAAACGCTCCTCGTTTAGGAAATTGCTAGTTATGAGCTCCGATATTAATTCTTCTACCTCTTTTTGATGCAATCCCAAGTCGTATAGCTTATCGCGCACTTCTTGCTGGCTGCGCTCTTGGTAAGCACAATATTGCTCAATTTTTACTTTCGCCGATTTTTTATCGTAGATTTTTGCCATTCGTAGCACAGGTTTTTGAAACTGCAGACCAGCAAAAGTAATGAAAATTCTGTGAGTGATGGACCGAAAAACCGTTTGTTCGAAGTTTCGACATTTCGAATCTTCGAAACTTCGACATTTCGATAAAAAAGCCTTTTATTTTTTCGATATTTGAATATGCAACATCAATACACTGCGACACAATTAGCTCATATTTGGGATTACACTGAACATTTAGTGCAACCCAACTCGGAAATAACTTGGTTGCTCATAGATAGTCGTAAAATTATACATGCAGAAGCGTCTATCTTTTTTGCATTACAAGGGAAACAAGATGCACATCAATACATTCCAGAGTTATACAATAAAGGGGTTCGGAATTTTGTAATTAGTAATGTGAATTTTAACACAACCATATTTAAAGATGCTAATTTCTTTTTTCAAAATAATGTTTTAAAAGCATTGCAAACCTTAGCAGCATACCATCGCAAGCATTTTAATTATGATGTTGTTGGCATCACGGGCAGTAATGGTAAAACAATTATTAAAGATTGGTTGTACCAATTAATTTCACCAGAAAAATCAATTGTTCGTAGTCCAAAGAGTTACAATTCACAAATAGGAGTACCATTGTCTGTTTGGCAAATGAGTAATGCATACCAAATGGGTATTTTTGAAGCAGGTATTTCCACTATTAATGAAATGCAGGCCTTAGAGGAAATAATAAAACCTAACATTGGTATTTTAACAAATATAAAAGCTGCACACGACGAGGGTTTTTGTTCAAGAGAAGAGAAATTAACTGAAAAATTATCCCTTTTTAAACATTCTGAAATCATTATTTACAATAGACAATTTGTTCCAGATGGCTTTGTTACTGAGAAGCAATCTTTTACTTGGAGTATGACTGAAGAAGCTGATTTGCAAATTTTAAATGTTCATAAAAAGGAGAGAAGTACAGTATTAACCGCATATTACCAATACAGAGAATTCGAGATTCAATTAAATTTTACGGATGATGCTTCAATAGAGAATTGTGTTACATGTGCTGCAACTCTTTTGTGTTTGGGGTATAGTATTGATGTTTTGCAAATTCGTATGTTACAGCTTCAGGCTATACCTATGAGATTGCAAATGAAACAAGGCATACAACAATCTACCATTATTAACGATAGCTATAGTGCCGATATTTCTTCTTTATACATGGCTGTGGATTTTTTGATGCAACAAAAACATGAGCGAAAAACTATTATCATATCAGATATGATACATGCTGAAAACGAACCAGCATATGAACTTATGGCCACTTATTTTAAATCACACAACATCAACAGAATTATAGGAATTGGTGAAGAAATTTCATCAAATGCACATTTTTTCTCGATGGAAAAACAGTTCTTTAAAAATACAGACGAATTCTTGAAAGCATTGCCTGCATTTGATTTCAGTAGGGAAGGAGTGTTAATTAAAGGAGCACGTAGCTTTGCATTCGAAAAAATTGCCAGTAGGTTAGAAGAAAAAGTACATGATACCATAATGGAAATAAATTTAAATTCCATTGTGCATAATTTAAATTTTTACCGTTCGAAATTATTGCCTGGTACCAAAGTAATGGTTATGGTAAAGGCATTTGCATATGGCAGTGGTAGCTTTGAAATTGCAAATGTTTTACAATACAATAAAGTAGATTATTTGGCTGTTGCCTATGCCGATGAAGGAGTGGCATTACGCAAAGAAGGGATACACTTACCCATAATGGTGATGAGCCCCGAGAGCAACGCATTCGAAAAAATAATTTCCAATTGTTTAGAACCTGAAATATACAGCATTCAAATTTTGAAATCGTTTATAAACCATT
>JBILKW010000031.1:0-16788 GCA_044376465.1 Sphingobacteriales bacterium
ATGAACGTGTAACTTGTTTTATATCTTCCCTATTCCAAATACTTTTATCTAATTCTTTTACAAAAACCCTAACATTCTTAGCAAATAAAAATGTCCTCTCTTCCAAATCATATACCCTCTTCACATTTTCCATCACATACCTCCTTCACATAATTTAAATTCTAATCTCTAAATACTAATTTCTAAATTCTAAATACTAAATTCTAAATCCTAAATTCTAAATTCTAATCTTCATTGCTATTGGGATTAAAACTTAGAATTTCTTTCTCACTTAGAATTTAGATATTAGAATTTAGTATTTTTATTTTTATTTCTTCTTAAACATTTCCAACATCCTATCCGTAACCACGAAACCTCCTACTACGTTGAGTGTTCCTAAAATTACAGCCAGAAATCCTAAAGCTAAACCGAGCATATTTTCTGGATCGGTATCGAGCATTACGATAATGGCACCTACAATTACTACACCGTGTATTGCGTTTGCGCCCGACATGAGGGGGGTGTGCAATACAGATGGAACTCCACCAATTACTTCAATACCTACAAACACTGCGAGTATAATGAAGTAAAGAATTTCTTTGTTGTTTAATATAAAATCGAAAAATTGATCCATGATTAATTTTTTTATGTTAGTTAGTTAATACACTTGGATGAACTGCTTTGCCTTGATGAACGATTAAAGAACCTTTGGTAATTTCTTCATCCATTTCCCATTTAAATGCATCCTTATCGGCAAGGTGCAACAATAATGTTTGAATATTTTTTGCGTATAAGTCTGATGCATTCATTGGCAATAAACTCGGAATGTTACTTTCGCCAATAATGGTAACTCCATTTTTTACGATGGTTTTATTGAGTTCGCTACCTACTACGTTACCGCCCGATTCTACAGCCATGTCTACTATTACCGAACCAAAGCGCATGCTTTTTACCATTTCTTCGGTAACTAAAACCGGAGCTTTGCGGCCAGGTATTAAAGCAGTGGTAATAACAATGTCGGCTTCTTTTACATGTTTGCCTACCAGCTCTTGTTGTTTCTTTAAAAATTCGTCCGACACACCTTTTACATAACCACCTTCCATCTTCACGCTATCATCGCCTTTCATTTCTATAAACTTACCGCCCAACGATTCTACTTGTTCTTTTGTTTCTGGGCGAATGTCTGAAACTTCTACCACAGCACCTAAACGCTTGGCAGTTGCAATGGCTTGCAAACCTGCAACACCTGCACCAAATATTACCACTTTGGTAGGTTTAATGGTACCAGCAGCGGTGGTCATCATTGGTAAAATTTTACCAATTTCATTAGCGGCCATCAATACGGCTTTGTATCCGGCTAAGTTAGCTTGCGAACTTAGGGCATCCATTTTTTGTGCTCTCGAAATACGAGGAACTGCATCCATAGAAAATGCTGAAATGCCTGCTTTTGCACATGCTTCTACCAATTCTTTGTTGGTAGCAGCAAACATGAATGAAATTAAAATAGCCTCTTTTTTCATCATGCCAATTTCATCGGCATTAGGAGCATTTACTTTTAATACAACATCGGCATCGGCGTATACTTTTGCTTTATCGGCTACAATACTTGCACCTGCATGGGTATAATCCGCATCGTCAAAATAAGATTTCATTCCTGCCGATTGTTCAATGCAGACTTCGTATCCTGCCTGAACCAATTGTTTTACAACTGTTGGCGTTAAAGCAACACGATTTTCGCGTTCCTTCGTTTCTTTTGGTACACAGATCTTCAAGACTTTATTATTTTATAATTTTTGATAAAAATAAGATATTGATTCAATTTTCGAGATATAATATTAAAATTCCATTAAGTATGCCTTTATAAATTCGTCGAGTTCCCCGTCGAGCACACCTTGTGCGTTGGATGTTTCTAAATTTGTACGTAAATCTTTTACTAATTTATAGGGATGAAGCACGTAATTACGAATCTGCGAGCCCCACTCGATTTTCTTCTTGGTGCTCTCTACCGCTTGTTTAGCCTCGTTTTTCTTACGTATTTCTAATTCGTAGAGCTGCGACTTCAACATTTTTAAGGCCTTCTCTTTGTTTTGGTTTTGCGAGCGTTCTTGTTGGCACTCAATAATTATTCCTGATGGTGCGTGTTTCAAGCGCACTGCGGTTTCCACCTTGTTCACGTTTTGTCCGCCTTTACCACCTGCGCGGTAGGTATCCCAAGAAACATCGGCCAAATTAATTTCAATTTGAATAGAATCATCCACCAAAGGGTATACATAAACGGATGCAAAAGAAGTATGTCTGCGGGCGTTGGCATCAAAAGGAGAAATACGCACCAAACGGTGCACTCCATTTTCGCCTTTTAAATACCCGTAGGTAAATTCTCCTTCGAACTCTAGTGTACACGATTTAATTCCTGCACCTTCGCCGGCTTGGTAATCGATTTCACGAACAGTATATCCGTGTTTCTCGCCCCACATGATGTACATACGCATGAGCATGGCTGCCCAATCGCAGCTTTCGGTTCCACCGGCACCGGCATTAATGGTGAGCACTGCGTTGAGCTGATCTTCTTCGCCACTCAACATGTTTTTAAATTCGAGCTCGTCTAATGCTTGCAATACTACCTTCATTTGAGCCAACATTTCGGATTCCGAAACATCGCTCTCTTTATAAAAATCGAAAAGCACTACAGTATCTTCTACAATGGCTTTCACCTGGGCATAAGCATCGGTCCAAGCTTTTTTCTGTTTGATAGAATGCAATAATTTTTCAGCCTCCTTAGGCTCGTCCCAGAAACCGGGCTCGGTAGTTTTGGCTTGATCCTCTTCAATCTGTTTTAAACGATTGTCGATGTCAAAGATGCCTCCTCAGGGAATCTAAACGCTCCCTCAAATCTTTTATCTGGTCGGTTGTCATCCAACAAATGTAAGAAAAATGTGCAAATGCGTAAATGTGCAAATTTTCCAATGTGCAAATGCGTATATGGATAGCACCCAATTTGCACATTTTCGCATTTGCACATTTGCACATTGCTTGTTATCGTAGAAAAAACGCATCATCGAAATGCATTAGCTCGTAATCGTTTTTATTACTAAAAGTGATGCTTATAATGTCGAAGCGTACTTCGCCTTGCAGCTTGTTGTGTTGTATGTACCCTCTTGCTACTTTTTTCATGTTACGCCGCTTTTCTTGTGTAACCGCCAATTCGGGCGTACCAAATTTAGATTGCATTCGGGTTTTCACTTCTATAAAAATGGTTTGCCTCTTGTATTCGGCTATTAAATCTACTTCCGCATTGCCAACACGGTAATTCGATTTCAGAATCTTATAGCCCTTTTTTTGCAAATACTCTTTAGCTATTTGCTCGCCGCGTTTTCCTAAATCAATGTGCTCTGCCATATCCCTTTCTCTATTGATATGGTAAAAATCGTACCTTTGTGTGGTAAACTCAACTGCATTTGTGCAGGTTTATTTATCATCCTTAACATATTAAACTTTTTTTATGCCCAATGTTCAATTTCAAGACTGGGGAATGATTGATTATAAGGAAGCTTGGGACAAACAAGAATCGTATTTCGCAGCTACCTTACAAATAAAGTCGGATAACAGAACCAATGATACCAATATACCTACAGAACACTTCCTTGTTTTCTGTGAGCACCCTCATGTTTATACCTTAGGCAAAAGTGGTAAACAAGAGAACTTATTGCTCGACGATGAGGGTCTGAAAAAAGCTGAAGCAACTTATTATAAAATTAACAGGGGCGGCGACATTACCTACCACGGGCCAGGGCAATTGGTAGGATATCCAATTTTAGACTTAGATTATTTTTTTACCGACATCCATAAATATTTACGCTTGTTGGAAGATGCCATCATCAATACCTTAAAAAAATACGGAATAGAATCGGGCAGAATACCAGGTTTAACAGGGGTTTGGCTCGATATTGACGACATGAGTAAAGCCCGAAAAATTTGTGCCATGGGCGTGCGTTGCAGCAGATGGGTTACCATGCATGGCTTCGCTTTTAATGTAAACAGCAATTTAAATTATTTCAAAAATATTATTCCTTGCGGAATCGACGATAAAGACGTTACTTCTATGGAACGCGAGCTCGGCAAAAAAATAGATTTTGAAGAAGTTAAATCGATTTTAAAAAATGAAATTGCTATCTTGTTTAACATGAATTTAATTTCTGATGAGAAAGAACTTATTTAAACGAATCTTATACATTTTACTTTTAGTAATTGTAATTGCTAACGTAGCCATTTGGGCAAGCGATACTACCTATATTTACAAAGCACTCGTTTATCAACAACCCGGAATAGATGATTTAGAAATTTTCCCATACACAACCATCGAAAACAAAGGGAAGAAAGATCCATGGAAAATTTCATCAACAAAAAACAACATAAAACTGAGCGATAGTTTACGAAATGTGCTAGAGCGCTATGAAACCGTTGCGTTTCTAGTAATAAAAAACGACTCTATACAATACGAAGAGTATTGGGATACTTGGAATGAAAACTCGTATTCTAATTCATTCTCGGTAGCTAAAAGCATAGTATCAACACTTATTGGAATTGCTATTGACGAAGGAAAAATAAGCAGCATAAACGATCCTGTTGGGAAATATGTTCCGGAATATAATGTGGGCGATTTACAGAAAGTTAAAATTATAGATGTGCTACAAATGGCGTCTGGATTGAATTTCAAGGAATCATACTCTACTCCTTTTAACCAAACTACCGATGCTTATTACGGTAAAGATTTAAGAAAACTGATGTATTCTTTAAAAGTTGAAAAAACTCCGGGCACAGAATTTTATTACCGCAGTGGCGATACGCAATTATTACAATTTGTATTGAAAGCTGCCACCGGAAAGTCATTGTCGGAATATGCTTCTGAGAAACTTTGGTCGAAAATTGGCGCAGAAAATCCTGCGCATTGGAGCTTAGATAAAGAGGGCGGCGACGAAAAAGCGTATTGCTGTTTTTATTCGAACGCTAGAGATTTTGCAAGAATTGGAAAGCTGTATTTGCAAAATGGAATGTGGGACAGCACACAAGTACTCTCATCAGATTGGATAAAAATGAGTACTACACCGCACGGACTGCCCGAAAATGGAGTAAAAACAACACAGTACGGACTACAGTGGTGGGTGTATAATGATATTTATTATTGCAGAGGAATTTTAGGGCAGTACATTATTGTTGACCCTACAAATAAGATGATAGTGGTAAGACTTGGACACAAACGCGACAAAGATAAGGATAATAACCATCCATTAGATTTTTTAACGTATGTATCCGAATGTAGAAAACTGTTTTAGGAAATTACAATCTGTTATTGTCATTGTTCAACAACATTTTTTTAAGCATAAAAACTACGTAGTTACGATCTTTACGTATTGCAGTCATTAATCTGTTGATTAGTTCTTCTTCTTGCCCTGCAGTGTATGCCAAATCTTCTTCACTTAAATCTCTATATTTACGTTTTACTTTCGTCTTTAGTTTATCCCAAGATTTATAAATTTCTACTTCAGCCATAACTCTTTAATGTTTGACGCAAAATTACAAAAATAGAATTATAAAAATACTAGTAATTTAACATTTACATTAGTTGCAGTTCTAAACAGGAGCATTATACTCTATGGTGATCTGGTAGCCAATTTTTAATAGCTAACTTAATTTGTTTGGAACTTAAATTTTCTGAAATTGATTTGTTAATTAAAGGTACTAACTCTGAATCGCTGGCAAAACGTAAGGCAATTAACTGGCTTAGCCTTAACTTTGCTTCCTTTTCAGCAAAAGATTTACCTGTTAATTCAAAAAATCTGTAACGCATTTCGATGCGTATTAATCTGTTCTGATTTTTTAATGCATATAACCTGGCAATTAAAACGCATAGCAACAAGGCTAAAGCAATAAAAAAATTAAACACGTTTTGAGAAGTAAATCCGGCACTTTGTAACAATACCCGTAACGACCAAATAAGCAAAACAAGCGAAATTGGTGTGAGTATAAAATGGTGTAAAGGGTAAAATCTTCTGTGGTTTGAATAGTTCTGCATATATAAATTTCAGCTATAACCACCGTTTTAGACATTTGTTTTAATCAATTTTCTTTTTTGGAAAAAATAACTTTTTGTAATTCCCAAATAATCATAAACACAGCTAGTGGTAATACAATAAATGAAAGCTTATTGAACTCATACGCAATAGAGAATTCTAAATGTAAGAGATGTTGTATGGCACGTGTCATTCCGCAACCATAACATTCGAGGTCAAAAAACAATACAGATAAACAGGTGGCTCTTCCTGTATCAAAATAATTAGCGGGAAGAATTAATAAGGTAATAAAGGCAATGACCAACATCACTGCAATAATATATGCAATAGGTTTTTTATAGATAGTGGGTATGTTGAATTTCATTTACTGTTTGTTAATTTTTATGATATTACTTTCTCCTTTTTTTAAAATAGAAACAATTTGCGTAACCGTATTCCCATCTCTCAGTATAATATTTGCAGTACAAGAGGCCGTAAGCCCTTCGCTAATTCCAATTATTTTTACGCTGTTTACTTTTTCTGTTAAGGGTAGTATTAAAATTTTTTTTTGACGCTTAAGAACTAATTGATCAATAATTTTTTGATCATTTATATAAACTTGTACTTCATCAAGATCTTCTTGTTCACCATCCCAAATTTCTAATATCACTTCATTAGAATTCCAGTTTACATTTAACACCTCGTTTCGTTTCAATGTATTTTTATCTGCACGGTCCTTTAATGTGCCAATTTTTTGTTTTAATATGGACAGGGTGTCGGTGTTTTTAATTTTATCCGCGCTTAAATATTCATTTTCTAATTTTTCTAAATATTGAGTGCTCACTAAATAAATGTAACCATTTACGCACGCCTTACCATTATCATATTTTCCGTTAAAGCTGCCTTGAATAATGGTTTTGCCTCTTAGTGTTTTAATTTTAGCGTTTGAAACATGTAGATAACAAAATTCAGATTCATTTGAAGAAGACTTAGTACTTATGTTCGCAGTTTCTTTAAACGAAACTTTTTGATTTGCAATATTTATGTTACCAATTATGGCACTCTTAGTTCTATTGCTGCCGTAGATATCTGTAAGAGAATAGCCCTCAATTACACCTCCTTTATTCTCCTTAAAACTAAGCTTATAGCTAATTATTTCATTATTTGGTAATTGCAAGGTGCCTATAAATTCGTAATCAGTTTGGTTCTGGGAATAGCTAAACGTGAGTTTAAAAAATAACAAAAATAAAAAGGTGAGTTTTTTCATTTGTAAAATATACCTATATTCGGTTAACAAATATAATTCTTATTATGAAAAAATTTACAAACTCAATTTTAGCACTATGTGCTGTAGTTATGCTATCAGCTGGATCTACGTATGCGTCATTCCCAGTAAAATCTAACTCGAAAAAAGAAATGACAAAAGAACAAGTAAGCAGCGTTAATGCTCCAACAGTTTCTGAAAGTACTGTAAAAGCAAGTAAAGAGGCTGCTACTAAGTTAGAATCTGCAAATTCTACTGATGCAAAAAATGCATTAGCAGGCATGGATCAAGAAAAACTTATCACCCTATTACTTTGGTTTTTCTTAGGTGGTTTTGCCGCTCACAGATGGTATGTAGGCAAACCAGTAGGATGGAACATTTTATTTATCTTAACTTTTGGCGGTTGTGGCGTTTGGGCAATTGTTGACTTAATAAACATCTTAACTGATAAATTTTAGTTCTAAATACAGCAAATAAAAAGTCCTGTTTCTTTAATATAGAAACAGGACTTTTTTATTTGCTACGTAATAATGACGCAATTTTATATGTTTGCGTTAGTTTTATATTATAGCAAAAAAATTAACATGAAGACAAAATGTATATTAATTGCTGTGTGTTTCCTACTATTTGTTAATTTAACGAATGCGCAAAATACTCAGCAATATAAAATTGATTTAACTAAGGTTGAAGAGAATAGGTTGAAAGTTGAATTGGTAGTGGCAAGTGCTACCTATCAAAACTTTAGCGATGAAGTAGTTTTTCAGTTTCCTAAAACTATACCGGGGACATACGCAGTGTTAGATTACGGTAGATTTATAAATAATTTTGTTGCCTTAGATGCTAATAAAAAAGTCTTAAAAATAAAAAAACAAGGAGAAAATAATTTTGTAATTTATGGAAAACCAAGTTTTATTTCATATGTAGTAAAAGACTCCTATCACACCAAGCAAAAGAAAAATAAAATATTTGAACCAGCAGGAACAAACATTCAAAAAGATGAGAACATCATTTTTAACAATTCTGGTTTTTTTGGAATATTTAAAGGAACAGAAAACACAGCCATTGAGTTGTTGATTGAAAAACCTAGTAACTTTTATGCAGTAACTTCGTTGAGTTCTACTTTACAAAACAATACTCAAATATTTAAAGCAAATGATTACCACGAATTAGTCGATAATCCTATTATGTTTTCTGAGCCAGATACTACTTCCTTTATGGTCGCAAACTGCAAAGTAACATTAGGTGTGTATAATGAAAGCGGCAGACAAATAAGTAAAGATATATACAAAGAGATTGAAAAATCGATGCAAGCGTTGGGCTTATTTTTTGAGAATGAGCTACCCGTAGATAACTACTCTTTTATAATATATTTAAAGGATTATACAGAGTATAAGGGAATATTTGAAGGAGACAAGATAGGATTTTTTAAAATCATAAAAATCATTAGAAGCTTTAGTGGTCAAGGTTTTGGAGCCTTAGAGCATGGTAATTCATCAATGTATTTTTTGCCAGATTTCGGAAACGATCTTGCAGTAAAAACAATAAAAGACATTGCATCCCACGAATTTTTACACATTGTTACCCCCTTAAATTTACACTCAGAACATGTAGGTAATTTTAATTATGAAGATCCAAAAATGTCGAAACATTTATGGTTATACGAAGGCATTACCGAATATTTTGCAGGCTTAGCCTTAACACAAGGCAAGGTTACCGATCCTTGGAAATATTTAAGTGATGTGTTGGCAGGTAAAATTTCATCGGGAAGTAAATTTCCATTCGCCAAAATGTCATTTACAGAAATGAGTGAAAATGTTTTTAACGAGCCCCACAAGAGCCAATACCAGCAAGTATATGAGAGGGGTGCCTTAATGGGGGCATTGCTTGACATAGAAATAATAAGTGCAACCAATGGAGAGAAAACATTAAAAGATGTAGTATTTACCTTGAGTAAAAAATATGGGAAACATAAAAACTTTTCTGAACAAGAATTTTTCGATGAGTTTGTAGCAGCCAGTCACCCAAGCGTAAAAACATTTATAGATAAATACATTAGTGGGAGAGACACCTTAGCCATAAAAGAAATATTGGCTAAAGTTGGGATCGAGTACAATGCAGAATATAAAGGGCTGGTTCCGGTATCGCCATTTGAAGGTGTAAAATTTACACGAATCAATTTAGGTGGGAAACGAATCGTAAAGAAAGTTTCCAAAGAGGCTTTTATTGAGTTCAAAAAAGGTGATAAATTAAACTCTGCGGAGATATTAAAACTGAACAGCAGCGAGTATGGTTTTATTGCCGATGGTACCAAATACATGATTGAGATCGAACGAGATGGTAAGCCTATTAAGCTAGAGGTTACGAATAAAATGAAAGAAGGCACGAAGAAGCATTACCTCTTTAGAATGAAAAATCTATCGGCAGAGCAGGAGAGGAATTATAAGAAGTGGTTGGGGGTGTAATCGAATTAGCGAATTTACGAATTTACGAATTTACGAATTAGCGAACAAGCGAATTTACGAATTAGCGAACTAGCGAATTTACGAAATGGTGAAGGGGCAATTATTTAGAATATTAGTTAATGAGAAAATGTGTAATTTCGCACAATGTAATCGCTAATTCGCTAGTTCGCTAGTTCGTAAATTCGCTAATTCGTAAATTCGATTATTGGGCGCCGTAGTTCAACGGATAGAATAGATGTTTCCTAAACATTTGATGTGGGTTCGATTCCCGCCGGGGCCACAATTCTCTTTTTCAATAATTTACGGGGATTTCTTAAATGGTTCGTTTTTAACTGTGCAGCAATGTGTGCAGTGGCACTTTTGCTTTTTTAATAAAATTAACATAGTCAATTAAATAGTATGTTCATATAATGAAAATCCAATTAAATTAAGCATCTAATCCAGTGAAAAATGACTCGAAATTTCAAAGGCAAAGATTTATTTAATTTCTATTTCGTATTGAATATTAAGTTTAATAATATTGATTTTTATCACTATAAATTAAATTTTGATTAGAATAAATTAAACAATTTTATAATTAATTACGCCAGTGTTTTAATTATTTAGAGGTTATTTATATCGGATAATCATATTCAGATTAACTGAATTTGGTTCGTTTTTACATACCAGAAAAGGCTATAGTATTTTATAGCATTATATAATAAAATCTATACTTTGATTAAACTGTCAAATATGATATATGTTATTTTATTTCCTTTTTTTAGATTTGATGATAAATTCAAGATAAAAATGAAAAAACTAATTTTCGCAATCATAGCTATTTTTGCTCTATCATCATGTGAGAAAGATGACTCAGTAAATTCAATTCAGCCCACTTTAACGATAATTGGCAAATGGAAATTAGATAAATACCAAGCAATATTAAATGGTACTGTTAGTACTTTATATGTAGGAATTCCTGATGATTACGTTGAATTTAAAATTAATAAGACATATGTAATGTCTATAGCTGCAAACAATTCTGTAGATTCAGGTATTTACGAGTTAAATGGCAAAATATTAACTTTTGACACTTTAGATGTATGGGACATTACAAATCATACTAGTAATAACTTGATATTTGAAAGAAATGAGATTTCTAACGCAGGTGCAGAAAGATACATATTCTATTTAAAGCGTTAGTGAATTTAAAATATTTTATAAATACAATTATCAAACTTGCAGTTATCATTGCAGTAACTCACAATTTTCATTACAATACAAAATTTTTAATTTGTAATTAATTAATAATCAGTAATTTAACTCCCAAAACTCTAATAGATGTTTCCTAAACATTTGATACCAGTTCGATTCTGGTCGGGGCCACTTCTCTAAAAATAAACTACTTACCTTTTATTTTCTTGGGTTTTTTGTTGGGCTATTTCAGTGAACCTTGCTTACATTGCAATGGAATGTGTTTTTTGGCTGGGGACTTGAGGGTATTTGGTTGAGGTAGCAGTTGGTGTAGGATGTGAGATTGGAAATGTTTTGGGTTTATTGTAAATTGAATTTTGTGAAACTTGAATCTGAATAAAACATTATGAAAAAAATATTCCTCTTAATTTTTGCTTTGGTTTTAAGCTTTCAAACTATCAATGCACAAGTTGTTTTGGACACAAATGGTGTTACAATTAAATGGACTGGTACATCATCAGTTCCATCAACCTATTTTGTTCAAGCAAGTCCAAGAGGAACACTCGAATGGTTTGCAATTGTTAGTGATTCAACCAAAAGCAAAATATCTGACTACCTCCAAAATGTTGCAACGGGAATAACTCATTTTACACCGCCTGGCGGTTCATCGCCTATCCCCGTTAATAATATAGTAACATCTCGTGTCACTAATATGAGTTATATGTTTGCAGATGCTAATGCATTTAATCAACCTATTGGGTCTTGGGATGTAAGTAAGGTGACTAATATGAGTTATATGTTTTACAATGCTAAGGCCTTTAACCAAAATATTGGGTCTTGGGATGTAAGTAAGGTGACTAATATGAGTTATATGTTTTTTAATGCTAATACCTTTAACCAAAATATTGGGTATTGGGATGTGAGTAAGGTAACTGATTTAAGTGGTATGTTTTACAATGATGCTGCCTTTAACCAAAATATTGGGTCTTGGGATGTAAGTAAAGTAACTGATTTAAGCGGTATGTTTTACAATGATACTGCCTTTAACCAAAATATTGGGTCTTGGGATGTGAGTGAGGCAACTGATTTAAGTGGTATGTTTTACAATGCGTCTGCCTTTAATCAGCCTATTGAAAATTGGAATGTAAGTAAGGTAACTAGTATAAGATATATGTTTGCTAACGCTAAATCCTTTAACCAAAATATTGATTCTTGGGATATAAGCAAGGTGACTAATATGAGTTATATGTTTACTGGTGCTAACACCTTTAACCAACCTTTAGGAAATTGGAATGTGAGTAAGGTGACTAATATGAATGAAATGTTTAGTAGCGCTTCATCATTTAACCAAAATATTGGTTCTTGGAATGTAATTAATGTAACTAATATGAGTTATATGTTTGCTTTTGCTAACTCCTTTAACCAACCTTTAGGAAATTGGAATGTGAGTAAGGTTACAAATATGAGTCATATGTTTATTGGTGCTAACTCCTTTAACCAAAATATTGGTTCTTGGAATGTAACTGAAGTGACTAATATGTATAGTATGTTTTCTAATGCTAATGCTTTTAACCAACCTTTAGAAAATTGGAATGTGAGTAAGGTGACTAGTATGAGTTATATGTTTGCTGGCGCAAAATCCTTTAACCAAAATATTGATTCTTGGGAGGTAAGTAAGGTGACTGATATGAGTTATATGTTTGCAGATGCTAATGCATTTAACCAACCTTTAGGAAATTGGGATGTGAGTAAGGTAGCTAATATGAGTTATATGTTTGCTTTTGCTAACTCCTTTAACCAAAATATTGATTCTTGGGAAGTAAGTAAGGTGACCAATATGAGTTATATGTTTGCAGTTGCTAATGCATTTAACCAACCTTTAGGAAATTGGAATGTGAGTAAGGTAACTATTATGAATTATATGTTTTATAATGCTAATGATTTTAACCAAAATATTGGGTCTTGGAATGTGAGCAATGTGACAGAAATGAATAATATGTTTTTGAGTGCTGGACTTTCAACTATTAATTACGATTCATTATTAATAGGTTGGTCAACAATTACATTTGAAGAGACTCCATTAAAACAAGGCGTTTCATTTGACGCTGGTAGTTCTAAATATTGTAATGGTGTTTCAGCTCGAGCATCTATAATTAATACATATGGTTGGACTATCACAGATGGTGGGTTGGATTGTTCAAGTGTAGGCATAGAAGAATTTGAAACGAGTAAATTAAAATTTTACCCTAACCCAACGAACAACATCATCAACGTTGATGGCTTGAATAAAAACGATAATAACCTAATTCAAATTTTTGATGTGCAAGGAAAATTAGTCATCACCAAAACCATTAACGAAAAAGGAACGATAGATTTATCGGAACTTAACAAAGGTGTTTATGTGATAAAGATTGGAGAGCTTGCGCAAAGGATAGTGAAGATGTAAGACAAATTAATCAAAGAGAATATCAAAAAAGCCACGCCAGAAAAAGGTGTGGCTTTTTACATTGCAGTAAACATTGCAGTACATTGCAATGGATTGGGGTTTTTGAAGGTAACTAGGGTATATTTGGAGGTAGGTGGCAGATGTGGGGTAGTAATGATTCATGTTGATTACATTTTGGATGAAGATGGAATTTTTTTACAATTCCCAATTTTGTATTTTTAATGTGTTCGTTTTTACACTCAAATAAAAATTATAGATGTTAACAAAAAACGAATAGTTTTTCCCAACTATTAAAAATCAGACATTTAATTTCTAAATATGAAAAGATTAATATTTTATTCTTGTTTATTATTTATTTCAATAAGCGCGAGTGCACAAGTTGCAAGCTATGTTCCAACCAGTGGATTGGTAGCGTGGTTCCCTTACAATAATTCAGTTACTAACCAAGGCGGATTATCTACTACTGGTACATCAACAAATTTTAATGCAACATTCACAAAGAATAGATTTAATAGACCGAACTCATCTGTAAATTTTAAGCAGACTAGTAGTTGTGCAACAAGAATAGAAAACACATTTAATTCAAGCTTAATAAATGGTGGCATTTCTTTATCTTTTTGGGTAAAAAGAGATTCTAATGGCTGTGATAATCCAAGGGTTTTTGCCTTTAATGGTATACAATGTATGTGGTGGGATAATTCTCAAAGTTTTACTTTATGTCATGCTGATAATTTGAATTCTGTATGTGCAACTTCAAGTGCCGTTTCAAACAACTCATGGGTACATTTTGTGTATACAAATGATGGAACAACTGCTAAGTTTTATCAAAATGGTGTAATGTTACAATCAGGTCCCAACACATTAAGTAATGTATCAATACTAGGCAATAGCTTTTATTTAGGGTTGTTAAGTGTTTTAACACCTCTTCATGGTGGTTTCAATGGGAATATAGATGATATTGGTATTTGGAACCGCGCACTAAATGCTTCCGAAATAGTAAATTTAATAAACGCTTATGATGGTACAACTCTTCGTGTTGATAAAGCAAGCACTTCTTCTATTGAAAATGGCTCTTTGGCGAATCCATATAAATCTATTCAGTCTGCAATAAATAACGCTGTAAATGGGGATACAGTCCTTGTTGCACCAGGAAGGTATAAAGAGAATGTTACAATAAACAATAAAAATCTTTTTTTAACAAGCAATTTTTTATTTACAAATGATACTAATACTATAGTAAATACAATTATTGATGGAGACTCTATTTCTACTGTATTATTTTTAAATAACTTCAATGGAACTATAAATGGCTTGACAATAGAAAGAGGTTTTTCAAGTGTTGGCGCAGGAATAAGAGTTCAAAATTCTACAAATCCTACCATAAGATATTGTACCATTCAAAAAAATAGAGGACAGGGTGACATCACTGCACATGGAATCAACATGGACGCAAGCAACGGTTTGATTGAGTATTGCATCATTAGAAATAATTGGGGGAGGAAACATACCGTGCAACTAAATGGAACTACTGTTTTTAGAAATTCAAAAGTGATTTATAATACCGCTACAGAAGAAAGTAATGTTGTTGTTGGTTCATCTGCAAGATTATATAATTTATTAATTGCGCATAATTTTGGTGGTGGTCTAAAAATATGGCCAGGTGCAAGTCAAGCTCAAATTAGAAATCTTACCATAGTTAATAATTCAAATTTTGGAATTTGGGTATGGGGTTTAAATACGTCTAATAATACCATTGGTAATATTAGCAATTCTATTATTTGGGGTAATACAAGCACTAACATCAAACTCACACAATCTTCAACTGCAACAACAACCTTAAATATTGACAATTCAATAGTTGAAAATGGAAGTGCTGGAGTAAACGTAAGTAGCAATTTAATTTTAAATTATGGCACGAATAATTCAAGTGCTAATCCATCTTTTAAATCAAACACCAACTTTGAATTGAATAGTAATTCACCAGCAATCGGATTTGGTAATGTTAGTGCATTAATTGGAGGAGTTACAGCTATTGTACCCTCAACCGACATTTTAGGTAACATGCGCCCAAATCCAATAGGGTCAAACCCAGACATAGGTGCTTATGAATCTAATTTGGCTCAACCAACAAAATTAGATACGGTTGAAATTTTAAGTTTAGCTGACACACTAATTTTTCCTAGCCCCGCAAAAATATCTCTGAATACCAAAAATATCTCATCAAAAAATATTATCGCCTACAATTTCAAATTAAATTATAACTCGAGTAAATTTAAATTTGATAGTGTAAGTACCTTTAATACTGCAAGTGCAGGCGGAACATTACAAATAAATTCATCTGTTAATGGTTCGGTAAATATAGGCTGGGCGCGAACTACTAAGCTTACAGGAACCCTCCCAATTATTAATTTATTTTTTAGTCCAATTGATTCGGGTAAATCTACTTTTACATTAGGCAATGCATACTTAAATGCAGATTCAGTAACTACTGTTACGTCAAAATCTATTATAACAAAATTCAATTTTGGAGACATCGATTTAAATAAAAAAGTGTTAGCATACGATGCTGCTTTGGCCTTACAATATTCAGTAGGAATCGACCCTCTACCAACAATTGACCCATTACCTTGGGAGCCATGGAGAATTAAAATTGCAAGTGTGGATACTACTGTTTCTGTTAATGCAAATGATGCCTCATTGATATTAAAATATTCTGTAGGTATAATTACTAAATTCCCTAAAAGAGGAATCGCATCTGCTCCAGGATATGTAACCGTTAATTTAGAAAACAACGAACTAGTTTTTCGTTCGTTTGAAGATATGGGTGGATTAAATATTACTTTCTTAGACCACTTGTCTGATTTAGGAGTACCGACTTATGTGCATAATACCAACGCACTATCGGCATTCAACAAACAAGCAAATATGTATAAAATCGGAGTTGCATTTTCTGAAGCACCAGCAAATGGAACTATTATTTTAAGAATTCCATATACAGGTTTAGGAAACCAGACATTAACTATGGAATTAGTAGAAAACACCACTGCAAGAAACTATCAATTAAATGTAGTTACTGGCATCAACGATATCAAAAACTCAAACATTAAAATATACCCTAACCCAACCAACAATATCATCAATATTGAAGGCTTGAATAAAAACGAAAACAACAACATTCAAATTTTTGATGTACAAGGAAAATTAGTCATCACAAAAACCATCACCGAAAAAGGAACGATAGATTTATCGGAACTTAACAAAGGTGTTTATGTGATTAAGATTGGAGAGGTTGCGCAAAGGATTGTGAAGATGTAATTCAAATTAATCAATCATAGTTTTTAAAAAGCCACGCCCGAAAAAGGTGTGGCTTTTTTTTCTATTTGGGTCACTTGACTTTCTTGCAAAAAAATTGCAAAA
>JBILKW010000144.1:0-5697 GCA_044376465.1 Sphingobacteriales bacterium
AGTTTTAACGATAAATGGCATATAAAAATCTTCAACATTTTATTCAACGCTTAGAAGAAGCAGGTGAACTTGTACGCATTAAAGAATTTGTAGATCCTAAACTTCAGATTACTGAAATAACCGACCGTGTTTCTAAACAATATGGCCCAGCATTATTGTTTGAAAATACAGGAACAGATTTTCCTGTACTTATTAACTCTATGGGAAATTATAAACGCATGTGCATGGCATTAGGCGTAGAAAACATGGACGACATTAGCAAGGAAATAGAGGGCATGTTTAAAATGCTTACTGGCCCTAAAGATTCAATATTTGAAAAGCTTAAAATGTTACCTAAACTTGGGCAAATATCTTCTTGGATGCCTAAAGTAGTTTCGGGTAAAGGAGAATGTCAGGAAGTGGTAATGGAGAACCCTGATATTACTAAATTTCCGGTGCTTACGTGTTGGCCAGAAGATGGCGGGCCATTTATTACGCTTCCGGTTATACATACAAAAGATCCACATACTGGCATTAGAAATGTAGGCATGTATCGCATGCAAGTATTTGAACCCCGCATGACGGGTATGCATTGGCATAAACACAAAGTTTCGGCTAGGCATTATAATGAGTATAAAACACTCGGGCAGAAAATGCCAGTAGCAGTAGCCTTAGGCGGCGATCCAGTTTATACTTACGCAGCTACTGCCCCATTGCCAGATGGTATTGATGAGTACATGTTAGCAGGATTTTTGCGCAAGAAAAAAGTAGAGTTGGTACAATGTTTAACACAAGACATACAAGTGCCTGCCGATGCCGATATTATTATTGAAGGATACGTAGACCCTGCAGAGGATTGGATTTGGGAAGGCCCCTTTGGCGACCATACCGGTTATTACTCATTGGCAGATTGGTATCCACGTTTTCATATTACCTGCATTACACATCGTAAAAATGCAGTGTTCCCGGCAACCATTGTAGGCATTCCTCCTCAAGAAGATGCATGGATAGGTAAGGCTACAGAGCGTATCTTTTTAGCACCCATAAAAATGACAATGGTACCAGAAATCATTGACATGGTGTTGCCAATGGAAGGTGTGTTTCATAATTTAGTGATCGTAAAAATTAAAAAAGATTATGCGGGCCAAGCATTAAAAGTAATGAACTCTATGTGGGGGGCTGGGCAAATGATGTTTACTAAAATGATGGTGGTAGTGGATGGCGAGGTAAACATACATGATAATTTAGCAGTTGCGAAATACATCTCAGAAAATGTAGATCCACAACATGATATTATTTACTCAAATGGTCCTATGGATGTATTAGATCATTCGTGTTCTAAAGCAGCATTTGGCGGTAAAATGGGTATAGATGCCACCAAGAAGTTCCCAGAAGAAAAACGTTCGGAAAGCATTGTAAACAATGCACACATTATTATAAACAAAGAAGAAATAAAATCAACCTACACAGAAATAAAAGACATCAACGATTCTCTATTACAACTAGGTGTTTCGTTGGTAGTGGTATCCGTAGAAAAAAATAGAAAAGGACATATTGCTGAGTTAAACAAAGCGCTGTTTGAACATGAAGGTTTTAAACAAGTAAAAGTAATTATCTTCTTAGAACATACCATTGATATTAGCGATTTAGCAGATGCTGTTTGGAGATTTTCTAACAACGTAGATCCAAAGCGCGATGCTTTTACGGTAAATGCTTTTTCTGATGATGAAATTTCGCATGTTGGTTTTGATGGTACTCGTAAAACAAAAGAACTCGATGGCTTTACCCGCGATTGGCCAAACATTTTAGCTAATACGCCAGAAATAATAGAACAAGTTGATGCAATGTGGGAAAAACTAGGTCTTGGCCCGATGATTCCTTCGCCTTCTAGGAAATATATGAAGCAGTTGTATGAAGGCGGAGCGATAGCAAGATAGTGTGATAGTTTGCTAGTGTGCTAGTTTTTAGATTGAATATTAATTTTGGTGGCGTTTTTAATAAATAGTAAGCCCATAAAAATCCCAATAGCATTAAATAGGCTTTCGTACACAATTGAAGATGACGTGTACGAAAGCACTATACAAACTAAAACCAAGAACAAACTAATAAAAGATTTTGTGCTCATAGGATGTTTACATTATTGACCTTGACCGAGAGAAAAGGCAATTTGTCCGTTGAACTTATATAAATTTTCTGTTTTTACTACATCAATTTTTTGATCTATACATTTACTCAACAATTCTATTACATCTGTATTATTTAGCCCTAAGTTGTTCTCAGAAGTAAACCTACAACGCCAATGATCTGTGCAAAAAGTTTCTTCGAAACCGTTTGGCCAAACCTTAATTCCGCGATTGGTAATCATGCTTAACTTGGCTTTATTATTTTCGATTTTTTGTACGATGCTGGCTAATTCATTTGGATCTTCGCCACGCCAATGCAAAAACAAATCTACTCCAACGAGTTCTTTTGTAGCCGCATCTTTACGTTTATACTTAGGCAACTTTAATGCTTTATTATTTGAATACTCTACCGCCTTTAATAAAGTTGGTGTTGCACCTAAATTAGAAACAACCGCCTCCGCAAATTCTATTGTACCGAGCTTTTGCTTGCTCAAGCCTTCTGTATAAATATCAAAAGTATGTAATCCATCTTCGAGTGTTTTTAACCAGGCGTTCATTATCTTTTCGGCAACAGCTGTTTGTCCGATGTGATTTAGCATCATTACAGCCCCGTGAATTAAGCCCGATGGATTGGCAATGTTTTGGCCTGCAATTAAAGGCGCTGAGCCATGTATCGCTTCAAACATAGAACACTCTTCTCCAATATTGGCAGAACCCGCCAATCCAACAGAACCAGTTATTTGAGCCGCCACATCACTTAATATATCGCCATAAAGATTTGGCATTACAATAACATCAAACATCTCGGGGGTATCCGCCAGTCTTGCCGCACCAATGTCTACGATCCAGTGTTCATTTTCAATATCAGCATACTCTGCCGCTATTTCATTAAACACTTTATGAAACAAGCCATCGGTTTGCTTCATAATATTATCTTTCGTAAAACAACTTACTTTTTTCCTGTTTTGCTGGCGAGCATATTCAAATGCATACCTGATTATTTTTTCACAACCAGGTCTGCTAATCAATTTTAAGCATTGTACTACTTCATCTGTTTGCTGATGCTCTATACCTGCATATAAATCCTCTTCGTTTTCTCTAATGATTACCAAATCCATAATTGGATGTTTCGTTTTTACATATGGATGGATACTCACGCATGGACGTACGTTGGAATACAGTCCCAAAAATTTTCTGGTAGAAACATTTAGACTTTTGTAACCCCCACCTTGAGGAGTTGTAATGGGAGCTTTGAGAAATACTTTATTTCTCCTAATTACCTCCCAATCTTTAGCAGATATTCCTGATGAATTTCCAGCTAGATATACTTTTTCACCTATCTCAATTTCTTCAATCTCAATCTCAGCACCTGCCTTTTCTAAAATCATTAAAGTGGCATTCATTATTTCCGGCCCGATGCCATCACCCATCGCAACAGTAATTTTCTTCATTTTTTAAAAATGTTAAATTTCTACTGCAAATATGTACGTTTCAACTCATAAGTTTTTATTTATATTAATAATGATATCCATAAAATAAAATTATGAATTGAGGCGCCTATAAATAAAAGACTAGGTGTTTTTTACCAGCGAAGCGATGTACACAAAGTCCACTCCTGCTGCTTTCGCACAATTTTCGTCAATATCTGCATCCCCAATAAACACAAGGTCTTTGGGCTCAAGCTCATGATCTTCCATGATTTTTAATAATCCATCGGGGGCTGGTTTGGGTACAAGTTCATTTGCATAATAGCACTTAATGTGTTTTTGCAAACCCTTCCATTCTATTTGTGTTATTTTATTTACTTGTTGGTCGGTGTGACCATTCGTTAAAATAAAAATCTGCTTCTTTTTATCAACTAGTTCATTTAACATCCACTCAGCCTCTTTAAATAAAAGTAATTTTAGGGGTAAGCGTGCCGTTCTAAGTAGGCGTATGCAATTATCAACATACTCCTTTTTCAAATTAAATTGTTCTATTAATTTATCGAAAATATGTGCTCTCCCTTTCGTTTCAAATTCATTAATTAAATACTTTGTGATAATTTGATGGTCGAACGTTTCTTGGTATTCTATAAACTGCCCTACCATGTAATACACCTGGTATAAATAATCTTTCTCTGGGTAAAGGGTATTATCTAAATCGAAAACGAATGCTTTCTTCTGCTCTATTATTTTGTCGAATAACATCTTAATTGTAAAAAACTTCTTGCCAAAAACGTATAAATTTTGTACCCCAAATTACTTGAGTATCATGTTCATCAATAGGGATGTTTGCTTCTTGATAGATGGCAAGTAAAGGCAAGTTAATTCCGGCACCTAATCCTGCAGAAATGGTTCCTTGCACACGTGGATTAATCTCTAAAATCTTGTACTCTCCATCTACTGCTTGCTTAACTTGTATGCCAATGTTTCCATGCAAATGCAGCGATTTAATTATGTCTTCGCAATATTTTATAATTTCTTTATGCTGAATAAATTCACCAGCTACACTTATGCCCTCTTTCATTCTACTTCGCACTCGAGGAACTACAACAACTGGTTGCCCATTTTTCGCAATGCAATCCACCGAAAACTCTGGCCCGGGTAAATATTCGGAAACTAATAAAGTAGGAAAGGATTGGTTTTCTAAAATACTTTTTAATTTTTCGACTGAAGTAAAAGTATGATTTGGTTTTTCTTTAAATAATAAATGAAACTCATCTATGGCCGGATCTATAATTCTAAATCCTCTAGAACCGTTAGAAATACAAGGTTTGAAGCAAACTTTTTGGTTCGGATAATCTAAATACTCCAATGCTTCTTCAAACTCCATCCATGTATTTATAATTTTATATTTCGGCACCTTTAACCTTGCTTGCTCTAAATGTTGGTATAACCTGCCTTTATCATTTGCAATAGATAAAGCGCTCTCATCAGAAACCAATACATGTACTCCAATGGTACGGAACTCATCTTTATGTGACGAAAAAGCAAAGAGCTCTCGAGTAACCAATGGCATAATTATTTTTACTTGTTCTTTTAAACAAATAGAACGCACAGCAGGAATAAAATCGGGGTCGTTTGCGGCAGGAATTTGATAAAAATTACCGTTCAAATACTTACCCACTGGTTCTTCTGCCGCATCTGCTAATATAAGGTGTATGTTTTTATCTTGCTTCAAGCATTTAATAATACCCGCAGCTCCTGGTGCACCAGCGCCAGTCATTAACACCACTAATTTCTCTACATAATCCATCTTACCACTTCAAATACTTCGGCATAACGTTCAGAAATTTGAACCCCACGTGTACGAGCCAAACCTCTAATAAACTCCTCATTGGCATAAGGGCGGTGCTTCTGGCTTTCATATTGAGCTAAGGCCTCTGCTTTTTTTATCACGTGTTCATTCTCTAAGGGAATAAAACAGGTGGTGTTAAAACTGATATTATTCCAAGGCAATTCGTAAGATAAAATTGAAGTTGTTTTAAATGCTCTTAGCGCTTCCTGAGAAATGGTTCCATGATCTTGATGCAAATCTGTTAAACTTGGCACCATTACTAAATCCGGATTGATCCTGTTTTTCAAATCAATCATGTCTTGCAAAATTAATTGAC
>JBILKW010000145.1:0-5679 GCA_044376465.1 Sphingobacteriales bacterium
TGGTGTTTAGTACCACGTTGACGAACGATGATGTTACCTGCGATTGCAGCTTGACCACCGTAAATTTTGATACCTAATCGTTTACTATGCGACTCACGGCCGTTCTTCGAGCTACCGGCCCCTTTTTTATGTGCCATTTCTGAATATCTTTAAAATGTGTTGAACCTTTTGTTAATTAATTAAGCAACGATGTTGTTGATTTGGATTTTAGTGAAAAATTGACGGTGTCCGTTTTTCTTTTTGTATCCTTTTCTACGTTTTTTCTTGAAAACGATTACTTTGTCACCTTTCAAATGAGACAGGATAGTAGCCGTAACCTTAGAACCGTTTAAAGTAGGCGCACCTACTGAAACTTTACCACCGTTATCAACTAATAACACCTTGTCAAATTCAATACTAGCGCCCTCATCTCCTTGTAATCTGTGTACAAAGATTTGTTGGTCTTTTGCAACTTTAAACTGTTGTCCAGCTATATCTACTATTGCGTACATGGTTAATTATTTTGTTATTTAATGTTATTTTGGACTGCAAAAGTAAGAAATGCCAAACATATAAACAAGTCTTTATGCAATTATTCACCCAAATTAGGTAATTAGCTAACTAAGTTCCCCTTCCCATTTACTTACAACAGCAGTCGCAACACTGTTTCCTACCACATTTGTAGCAGATCTTCCCATATCGAGTATGGGGTCTATTCCCATTAGAAGTAATAAACCTGCTTCTGGTATATTAAACATGGATAAGGTACCAGCAATGACCACTAAGGAGGCTCGAGGTACGCCAGCAATACCTTTACTTGTGAGCATAAGTACCAGTAACATAGTTACTTGTTGTTCTATACTTAAATCGATGCCATAAGATTGAGCAATGAACAAAGAGGCAAAAGTCATGTACATCATGGATCCATCGAGGTTAAAAGAATAACCTAATGGCAATACAAAGCTTACAATTTTATTGCTGCAACCGAATTTTTCTAGTTGATGAATGGTTTGCGGCAAGGCTGCTTCGGAGCTCGAGGTAGTATAGGCTAAAATTACAGGGTCAATAATATGTTTTACGAGCGAAACAATTTTTTGTCGAATTACTGCAAAACCTGCTAATAAAATTATGGCCCAAAGTATGAGTAAGGAGGCATAAAATTCGAATATAAAAATACCGTAATTCACGAGCACACCCGCGCCTTGCTTAGCGATTACTGCTGTTAAAGCGCCATATACTGCAAAAGGAGCAAAGTTCATTACAAAACCTGTTACTTTTAGCATAATGTATGACAATGAATCCATTGCTTTAACCACCCCGTCTGCTTTAGGCCCTACAGCCGCAGCACCTATACCAAAGAATAAAGCAAATACGATGATTTGTAGAATTTCATTTTTCGCCATGGCATCTATAATCGATTTTGGAAACACGTGTTTCACAAATTCTTTTACAGAGAGTGCAGTGTGTTCTAGGCCAGTTGTAGCATTTTCTGGTGGTAATGTAAGATCCATCATTTTGCCTGGCTGAAACAAATTCACCAATATCATTCCTAAAAATAAGGATACAAAAGTGGCCGACATAAACCATAATAATGTTTTTCCACCAATTCTACCTACTGCACTTATATCGCCTAATTTAGATACTCCAACTACTAGGGTAGAAAATACCAAAGGTGCAATAATCATTTTTACTAAGTTTAAAAAGATATCGCTCAATAAAGGAACATAGTCAACAAAACCAATAACAAAAGGACTCGTGGCGTAAATATTACACAACCAACCGGAAATTATACCGAGAATTAGTGCTATAAAAATGTATAAGGTTAATTTATTCTTCATCGTGCTTGATCTTGATTCCACATGTCTCTACTTAACTTATATTGTCCGTTTGGCTGTTTAATCCAAACATGCAAATACTTATAATTTTCATAGCTTAAGGTATCGGCATCTCCAATTTGTAAACCTACAACACTTTTACCAACCTCTATTATATAGTTTTCATCGCCTGTAACGTTGCTTGAATAATATTTTACGGATTTTAATCCATACTCAAATGCATTAGAATACCAGTCTTTTATAGCATTGATGCCATTTACTTCTGCTTCGCTAGGAGTTAATAGGATGGCATCAGACAAAAACGTGTGGATGAGTGAATCGGCTTGTTGTTTTTCGATATGGTGGCTATATATACTATCGAGTTTCGTAACAATGCTTAATTGTTCGTCAGCACTTAAATCTTTGCTTGCCATCGGGTTACAAGCTGTAAATAGCAAAAATGCAGCTGTACTCAATAGTATTAGTTTATTCATCTTAATAATTGTATTAAAGTTTACATCTGCCTAAAATAGCGAAGCAATTTACAAATGACAAATTAATACTATTAACATAAATTGGAAAACTTATCTTTGTAGCATGTGGTATAATAATATTTTAGAAACCATTGGGGATACACCTCTGGTGAAACTTAACAAAATAACAAAAGACATTCAGGCAACGGTTTTAGCAAAAGTAGAAACCACTAATCCGGGCAACTCGATTAAAGACCGTATGGCTCTTAAAATGATCGAAGATGCTGAGCGCGACGGTAGATTAAAACCAGGAGGTACCATCATTGAAGGCACTTCTGGAAATACCGGAATGGGATTAGCTATTGCTGCAGTAGTAAAAGGCTATAAATGTATTTTTACCACCACCGATAAACAATCCAAAGAAAAAGTAGATGCTTTGCGTGCCTTTGGTGCCGAAGTTATTGTGTGCCCCACAAACGTTGAGCCCGAAGACCCTCGTTCATACTATTCTGTATCCTCAAGATTAGTAAACGAAATTCCAAATGCTTGGAAACCCAACCAATATGATAACCTTTCTAATTCTGCTGCACATTACGAACAAACAGGTCCAGAAATTTGGGAGCAAACCGAAGGTAAAATTACCCATCTGGTAGTGGGTGTTGGTACCGGTGGAACCATTTCGGGTACAGGTAAATACTTAAAAGAAAAAAATCCGAACATTAAAGTCTTAGGAATTGATACCTATGGTTCGGTATTTAAGAAATACAAAGAGACAGGTATTTTTGATAAGGATGAGATTTATCCATACATCACCGAAGGTATTGGTGAAGATTTTTTACCAGAGAATGTCGACTTTAACGTAATTGATCATTTCGAAAAAGTAACGGATAAAGATGCAGCATTAATGACACGTGAAATTGCACGTGCCGAGGGGATATTTGCAGGAAACTCAGCTGGTTCGGCTATTGCAGGTTTATTGCAAATGAAACACATGTTTAAACCAGAAGATGTGGTAGTGGTAATTTTTCATGATCACGGTACTCGTTATTTAGGTAAAATGTTTAACGACGATTGGTTGAGAGAACGTGGATTTTTGGAAACGAAGAAAGCAAAACTAGCCATCGATTTAATTGAGAAACACCGCGACTTAAAATTGATTACAGCAAATGAAAACGATACAGTTAATGACGTTTGCCACATGCTAAATAAATATAAAATCTCTCAAATTCCTGTTACTAATGCCGAAGGTAAATATGTGGGTTCTATAAGTGATAATCATTTGTTCGCATGTTTATTGGATAAGAATTTCGTGAAAGACCAAGCCGTTAGTAGCATCATGCAGCAACCATTTCCGGTAGTAAATGCAAATGCTAGTATCGAAGAGGTATCAAAATTAATAAACAAAGATAATCCAGCTGTGATTATGAATGATATGGGTGGCAACACTCATATCATTACGAAGTACGATATCATTGAGGCAATCGCGGGTTAATTAGCTAATGTTGGATCGGAGTTGCTATTTGGATAATTTATCATTCTTGGTAGACTAAAGACTAAAATTCTAAATTCTAATATCTAAATTCTAACCTAGCAGCAGTAACCTATCTCACATCTATTTACTACATTTGTTTATGCATCCGAAAAACATTGTAGTAAATAGTTCTATATTTAGACTAATATTTCTTTTATTCTTTCTTATTAGTTTTACTAATGAAACACAAGCTCAAAACATTTCAGATGATTTTGAAGGTAATGGGAATGTAGGTATGTGGGTGCCCGATGCAACCCAAATAAACATTCGTTTTGCTAATCCATTTAAGTCTGGAATGAATAGTTCCAACAATGTATTGAGGTATGAAGATAATGGAGGCACCTATTCGAATGTGAGGTTTGATTTACCACAAAATTTTGATTTATCAGAACATTCGAAATTCAGTATTAAAATATACGTTCCCTCAAATACGATAACAGGAAATCAACCTAATCAAGTATCATTGAAATTACAAGATGGAAGGTTAGCCGAACCATGGTCAACACAAACAGAAATTATTAAACCAATTGTTTTAGACCAATGGCAAATAATTAATTTCGATTTTGATAATGATCTTTACATCAATTTAAATGCAGGCTCACCGATTCCAAAAGTAAGAACTGATTTAAATAGAGTGTTAATTCAACTAAATGGCGAAAACAACGACAGTAAAGTTGTTGCATTTATTGATGATTTTTTATATGAAAAACCAATATCTACAACTACATATAATTTAGTTTGGGCAGACGAGTTTAATGGGTATGGAGCAATTGACACCAATAAATGGTTTCACCAAACAGAACTACCTATTTCTGGTAGTTGGTACAATGGAGAAATACAACATTATACGAATAGAGCAGAAAACTCTGCGCGAATTAATGGTGTGTTAAACGTGATCGCAAAGAAAGAAAATTTCAGCGACCAAGGGTTTACGAAAAATTATACGTCGGCTAGGTTAAATTCTAAGTATGCATTTAAATATGGAAAGGTTGAGTATAGAGCCAAATTACCAGTGGGGGTAGGCACATGGCCTGCAGTTTGGTTACTCGGAAAAAACATACAAGAGAACGGAGCTTATTGGGATAATTTAGGTTTTGGAACTTTGCCTTGGCCAGCCTGTGGAGAAATAGATATGTTGGAGCATTGGGGCAGCAATCAGAATTTTGTGCAAAGTGCTATACATACACCATCTAGCTATGGAAATACCGTAAATAAAGGTGGAAAAGTATTAAGTACCGCATCAACTGCATTTCATGTATACGGTATGGAGTGGACAGACGAAAAAATTTCATTTAGTGTAGATTCAATTGTTTTTTATACTTACAATCCTGCCGTTAAAGATGCTAATACTTGGCCTTTTGATGCCGATCATTATTTTATCATCAACTTTGCAATTCAAGGCAATATAGCTTCTAACTTTATACAAGACGCTTTAGAAATAGATTATATAAGGGTTTATCAAAAACAAACTGCTGTAGGTTTTACCTCAATTACTAATGCTGATGTTAGAATATATCCAAATCCGTTTACAGATAAACTTACTCTAAATGTACCTAACACCTTTCAGAAGAATTCATATATTAACATTTATTCTATTGATGGAAAGTTATTAGTTAGTAATAATTGTTATATAAAAAACAATACCATTGAATTAGGTAATTTAGAGTATTTAGAAAAAGGAATTTACATTATTTCATACGAACTAGATGGGGTTCAATATCAACAAAGGGTTATTAAATAAAGGTTATAAAGGACGCTAAGTACACACAAAGGAATTAAAATTCTAATTTCTAAATTCTAAATCCTAATTTCTAATCATTCGCCGTCTCAGGTCTTATAGCGAAGAGTTCTCTTTCTACTATCTAAATACTAGCGACTAAAG
>JBILKW010000146.1:0-5651 GCA_044376465.1 Sphingobacteriales bacterium
GCAAACTTTCCGTTGCCTCTCGAGCATCGGCAATGGTTAAAAATTGAGGGGTTCTTTTAGCTACTACATCAGGCACTTTTCTTCCGCTCGGAAATCGTCCTGTAAATAATAATAATCTTACTTTCCAGGGCAATTTGCCATTATCTTCTGTTGCTTGTCCCTCTACTGCCTTCTGCATATTTTGCACAGTTAATCTATTTGCAAAAATAATATGTGCATATACTTCTGCCGGAGACCACACTTCTGGATTTATTTTTTCTAGGAATTTACTTTCCGTGTATGTGTTTAATCTACTGTGATACTCTTCTATTGTTTGTATTAAAACATGATAATCCCTAGTGCTCATATGTTTTATAATATTGATAGTAATTCTGTTAAATGCGATATTTCATAGGTAACTTCATGGGCGTGCTCCGCGTTATAAGGATTAAAAAATACTTGATCAATTCCTGCATTTCTTGCACCTAAAATATCGGCTTCTAGACTATCTCCAATCATTAAAGAAGTTGTTGCTTTTGTATTCGCAACTTCTAAGGCATGGTTAAATAGAGCAATGTCTGGCTTATACAAGCCAATTACCTCGGAAACAAAAATATGTTTAAAATATTTATTGATGTTTGTTCGCTCCATTTTCATGGTTTGTGATTCCAAAAATCCGTTGGTAATTATATGTAAATCATAATTTGCTTGTAAATATGCTAACACCTCATGTGTACCTGCAAACAAATTAGTTTTTGTGGGGCAAATAGTCACATAATCAACTTCAAATTGATGCGGAATTTTTGATTCTTCAACGTTAAAGTGTTCAAAGGTAATTTTAAATCTCGAAGCTCTTAATTCTTCTTTAGTTATAATTCCATTATGATAGTCGCGCCACAACCTGTGGTTGTGTTCTGTATAAACTGAGATGAACTCATCAACAGAATGTATGCCTAGGTTTTTCAGGTTATACGAACCATACAACTCGTGCAACGTTTCTTCAGCATTTTTATCAAAATCCCAAAGAGTATGATCCAAATCAAAAAAAACATGTTCGTATTTTGTATTCATTATTTACATTAATTATTAGCACACTAGCATACAATCACACTAGCACACTATCTCCCTATCTTTTTTCACCAAAAGCTAAATCGCCTGCATCGCCCAAACCCGGAACAATGTATGATTTAGTGGTAAGCTCATCATCAATTGCAGCTAACCATAAATGTGCTTTCGGTAAATTTCGCTGTACGTATTGCATTCCTATTGTACTAGCAATTACAGATACAATATGCACCTGGCTAAACTTTGCTCTGCTCATTAATTCTTTTACACATAAAACCATAGAACTGCCAGTAGCAAGCATTGGATCCGAAACAATTAGCACTTTATTTTCTAATTCGGGAACTGCTACATACTCCATTTCTATAATAAAAGAATTGTCTTTTTTTGTTTTTCTAAATGCCGATATATAAGCGGAGTCTGCTTTGTCGAACACTCTTTGCAAGCCGGTATGAAGTGGCAGTCCTGCCCTTAAAATAGTTGCTAAAACTGGCTGATCCTTTAAAATTGCAGTGTTTGAAATGCCAAGTGGAGTTGTAATGTCTTCTGATTCGTATTTTAATTTTTTACTTATTTCATATGCAATGATTTCTCCTACCCTTTCCATATTAAAACGGAAACGCTGACGATCTTTTTGAACAACTTCGTCTCTTAACTCTGCTACAAATTGATTTATTATAGAGTTCGAATGTTGAAAATTTGTTAGCATATTAATAAATATTAAAATAATTAACAGAAGAATTTATAAATCGGCATTATTAGTAGCTACTTGTAACATTTTTTCATATAAACCAGACCAACCTTTCCATACTCCATATTCTGACATCGATTCATTATGCCATAGTGGGGTAAAGGTACCGTTAACTTTTTTTAGTTTTTGTATCAAATCTAGTATAGTATCGAAAGCTTGCTCCTCGTTATAATGAAGATACGTTTTAAAAGTTGCATCCATTACACAAAACGGATGAATTTTTAAAAAAGTTGTTTGCTCTTGTTTTATATCGTAAAACCTAAATGAATGGCTAGTTCCGGCTCTAAAGCCTGGCATACTCGCAAATCCCATGGTATAATCATTCGCAATTCCTGTACTTAAAAGAGATTTATATGTATTCGGAATTCTGAGCTTCAAATAATGTTGGCGTGATGAATTAATTGTAGTGTTTAATACATTTGATAACGAATGCATTTCCTCCTCTACTAATTTATAATCGTACCTCGAATGGTACGATGGATGTATGCCTATATCGGCCGTGTTTGCAGTTTCTATGATCGATTTTCTAAAATCTTTATTATGTATCGAAATATTGATATCAAAGCGACTGTATTTTTTACTGAATAAAATAAAATAAATCGCGTTGAGCTTATACTTTTTATGCAGATTTTCAAAATTGGCTAATTGATCGAAAGGATCTTTTTCAAACCCAAGCCTAACCTTCATTAAATAAATCAGATTTCTAACATTTAGGTTAATTATATTGAGCAAGATAGGCTTCATAAATCTTATCAAACTTTTTCCTCTTATCGCGAAAACCTGATCAATGTCTATTGTTGGCTTACACGAAAACTCTCTTTTGCTCCAAGTAAGGGCATTAAATTTAGCACTTAACTTTTCTTGGAATGCTACTATCCACTCATCCACAATTGGGCGAGTTAAAAATCCATTTTTAAAAGCGAACGACTCCTTAGCTTCAAATCTACCATGCTTATCTCTTTCAAATGGTAGGTACTCCTCATACCTCGATATAAAATAAAAAATTGCCGAGAATACATCAAATCCCATATCGTCCTGAGTAGTTGGGAAAAGTTTTATGCCATTGGCATCCTGTTGCAAGGGCAATTGAATATCTGTAATACCCTGGACATTTAAGAAGCCATGAGCCTTTATAAAGAACTCATTTTCGGTAATCCTAGATGATGAATAATTGATTTTTGTAGCAGCAGAATCTTTAAAATATTGAATATCAGAGCATGTTTCATAATCAATAGCACATACATCTTCGAAAATAAACTGTAAAGTATATCTCAATCTGCTGCTGAGGTGTGGGCTATAAATTAGTATCATTCTTGTATTTCAAGGTTAAATATATTGAAAATACCGATATCAATTTATTACTTTTGGTTTTGATCATTAAAAAATAATGGAAAAACAATCATTCATCAAACGAAATCAATTCGTAATCCTAGCTATCGTAATTTTCATCGGAATTTGTTTAGCTTATTTTAGTCCAGTACTAGAAGGTAAAAAAATTAATCAAAGTGACGTTGAATTAATTAACGGAGTACAGCAAGAAACCTTCAATTACTATAAAGAAACCGGTAATTACACTTTATGGACAAACTCAATGTTTGGAGGGATGCCTACTTACCAAATTTGGTTGGGGTATACTAATAATATTGCAGGCTACATCATTGATACCTACACACGTAATGTTCCGAACCCAATAAATACGGTACTGTTATATTTAATAGGCTTTTTTATTCTGTTAAGAACTTTAAAGATGAATGTTTGGCTGAGCATGTTAGGCGCTATTGCGTTTGCATTCTCCTCTTATAACTTCATAATTATAGCAGCTGGGCATACCAACAAAGCCATTGTAATTGGATTGTTAGCACCAACATTAGCGGGAGTGCTCATGGCATACAGAGGAAAGCTTTGGCAAGGTGCCGCATTATTTGCATTGTTTTTGGCCTTGCAAATAAAAGCGAATCACTTTCAAATGACCTATTACTTCGGACTAGGGGTAATTATATATGGAATTTTCCAATTGGTGGAAGCAATAAAATCAAAAATGATGATGCCATTTGTAAAATCAACATTGGTATTATTAGTGGCAGCCGTTATTGGTGTAGGTGTAAACATAACACCCTTGTGGCTTACGCAAGAATATGCAGAAGAAACCATTCGCGGTAAAACAGAATTAACTTTAAACCCTGCGGGCAACAAAGATGGCTTGAGCAAAGAATATGCATTTGAATACAGTTACGGCATTGAAGAAAGTTTAAGTTTATTAATACCAAATATTCAGGGTGGCGCATCTGCAGGAGAGTTAGGAAAAGATTCTGAAACCTATAAGTTTTTACAAAAACAAGGTGTACCAAATGCAGCTCAAATTGTAAAAAGATTACCACTGTATTGGGGCGATCAATCATTTACTGCGGGACCAGTTTATTTTGGAGCAATTATATTTTTCTTATTCGTATTCGGATTGTTTATTGTAAAAGGTAAAGACAAATGGTGGATTTTAACTACTGTACTTTTAACAATTGCCTTATCATGGGGTAGCCATTTCATGAGCTTGTCTGGATTTTTCTTCGACAATTTCCCATTGTACAATAAATTTAGAGCAGTATCATCTATACTAGTAGTTACTAGTTTACTTTTCCCATTGCTTGCTTGTTTAGCTATACAAGAATTAATTGAAGGGAAAGTTGAGCAATTAAAATTAAACAAAGCATTACGCAACTCATTAATTATAGTTGGAGGCTTAACTTTATTATTGGCTTTAATTCCAAGTATTGCTGGTGAATTTACAAATGTTGATAGTGATAAAAGAATGTTTGGCGAAGCATATGAGCAAATTATAAATGCCTTAACCGAAGACAGAAAATCATTATTGCAAGCAGATGCCTTTAGATCCCTAATATTTATATTATTTAGTGCGGCATTAATTGTAGTGTTTATTCGCAAAAAAATTACTGCACAGTATTTAGTATTGAGCTTATTGGTTTTAATAGCCATTGATATGTGGGCTGTTGATAAAAGATATCTAAATGAAGATAATTTTTCTAAAAGGAAAACGAAAGTTCAGGAAACCCCAATGACCGCCGTTGATGTTGAAATTTTAAAAGATAAAGACTTGTATTACCGAGTGTATAATACCACTCAAAATATTACTTCGGATGCGGTTACCTCATATTACCATAAATCAATTGGTGGGTACCACGCAGCTAAATTAAAACGTTACCAAGAGTTAATTGACTTTCAATTATCAAAAGGAAATATAAATGCATATAACATGTTAAATGCAAAATATTTCATCATCAGCAATCCGCAAACTCAACAACAAAGCTATCAGCAAAATCCTGATGCTTGTGGTAATGCATGGTTTGTAAAAGAATTAAAGTACGTGCCAAGTGCAGATTCGGAAATGAATTCATTAAGTACCTTCAACCCAAAAAATACAGTAATAATCGACGAGCGTTTTAAAACTGAATTGGCAGATTTTACACCCATTTATGATAGCAGTGCAAGTATTAAATTAACTAAATACAACCCAATGCAATTAGACTTCGAATCGAATGCAAGTTCAGAGCAATTTGCGGTATTCTCTGATGTGTATTATAACAAAGGTTGGAATGTTTATATTGATGGCGTAAAAAGCAATTACATACGCGCTAACTATTTATTAAGAGCAATGAAAGTTCCTGCAGGCAAACATCAAATTGTATTTAAATTTGAACCGATGGCTTACCAAACTGGTGAGAAAATTGCCTTGGCAAGTTCTTTGCTTTTATTGTTATTAGTAGGGTTTGGAGGATACAAAGCCTATACTGAATTGTAAATTGTGAATAGTGAATTGTGAATTAAGGGACCTCCATTCACAATTCAC
>JBILKW010000147.1:0-5639 GCA_044376465.1 Sphingobacteriales bacterium
CATTAAGAATTAAGAATTAAGTATTAAGAATTAAGTATTAAGAACTATGAAACTTTCTTAATACTTAATTCTTAATACTGCTAAGTAGCTTACGCTTTATTAAATCTTTCCGCTACCGCATCCCAATTAATTACATTGAAAAATGCGCCCATATAATCGGGTCTGCGATTTTGATATTTCAAGTAGTAAGCGTGTTCCCAAACGTCCATTCCTAAAATCGGTGTGCCTTTTACTTCTGCAATATCCATTAACGGATTATCTTGATTTGGAGTAGAGCTAACCACTAACTTTTTATCAGCACCTACAGATAACCATGCCCAACCAGAACCAAAGCGGGTAGCTCCAGCTTGCGTAAACTTAGTTTTAAATTCTTCAAAACTTCCGAATGCTGCATTTATAGCTTCTGCTAATGCTCCTTTTGGTGCACCGCCGCCATTAGGGCTCATAATCGACCAGAATAAAGAGTGGTTATAATGTCCACCGCCATTGTTACGAACAGGCATAGGGTGTTTTGATATTTCTTTGCAAATATCTTCAATACTCATTGTTTCTAATGGGCTGCCAGCAATTGCAGCATTTAAATTAGTTACATAAGCAGCATGGTGTTTACCATGATGAATTTCCATTGTAGTTTTGTCGATGTGTGGCTCCAATGCATCAACTGCATAAGGAAGCGCCGGTAGTGTAAATGCCATGATTATTTCTTAATTTATTATTGTGTATTTATATGACAAATATATCAATTAAAGGTTTCTATTTATCTTCTCTTTTTGATTGAAAAAATCTTTGCATTATTTCTTTGCATTCTTCTTCCAAAATTCCATTTACTACAATGGTTTTAGGGTGTAGTATTTGCTCTTTAATATTGCTAAACCCTCTTTTATTATCACTTGTGCCAATTACTACTTTTTGAATTTGGCTCCAATACGATGCGCCTGCACACATAATACAAGGCTCTACAGTTACATATAGAGTTGCTTCTTGCAAATACTTAGCTCCGAGATTATTTGCCGCAGAGGTAAAGGCTTGCATTTCTGCATGAGCCGTAACGTCGTTTAATTTTTCAGTTAAATTATGTGCCCGAGCAATTATTTTATTTTTCATAACAATTACTGCTCCAATCGGGACTTCATCTTCTTCAAAAGCATAACGTGCTTCTTTTAAAGCTTCGTTCATAAAGTACTCATCGGAATAAATTGTATAGCTCATGTTAATTGATGTAACTTTGGTAAAAATATAAATAATGCAGAAAGTATTTCTCTTAAAAGGAAAAGAAAAGCCAGTAGTACACCATCATAATTGGGTATACTCCGGAGCAATAGCGAAACAAGACAATGGCATAGGCAAGGGCGATATGGTAATGGTTTGTAATAACGAAGGTAAATTTTTGGCCTATGGATATTACAACGAAGATTCTAAAATTAGGGTTCGTTTATTAGAGTGGGATGAAAATGTAGAAATTAATGAAGCTTGGTGGGAAAAGAAAATTCGTAATGCTTACACTTTAAGAAAAGAACGCGTGGAAAATGAAGATACCAATGCGTATCGTGTAATTTTTTCTGAAGGCGATGCTTTACCTGGTTTAATTGTTGATAAATATGACGAGTATTTATCTGTTCAGTTTTTAACTGCAGGGTTAGAAGTAAGAAAAGAAATGATTGTTTCTATTCTACAAAAAGTGATTCCAGTAAAAGGAATATATGAACGAAGCGATTCTAATGCGAGAACCTTGGAAGGCTTGGGAATGTCGGTAGGTGTGCTCTATGGCGAGAAACCACCCTCAAACTTATTGGTAAAAGAAAATGGCTTATTGATAAATACCCCAATTGTAGAAGGCCAAAAATCGGGCTATTTTTTAGACCAACGCGAGAATAGAAAAAAGGTAGCCGCCTACACAAAAGGGCTTAAGGTGTTAGATTGCTTTTCTTACACTGGCGGTTTTAGTTTAAACGCCAAAAAAGCAGGTGCCACAGAAGTATGGAGTGTAGATTCCTCGGCTTCGGCAACCGAAGCACTCTCATCAAACTATAAAAACAACCAATTAGACTGTAATGAAGAACATGTAATTACAAGTGATGTGTTTCAGTTTTTAAGAGCTGCGCAACAAAAAAACCAACATTGGGACCTTATTATTTTAGATCCACCCAAATTGGCTCCCAACCGACAAAATTTACCCAAAGCAGAGCGAGCATACAAAGATTTGAACTTACAAGCCATGTTATTAATGAATTCTGGCGATATTTTGGCTACTTTTTCATGTTCAGGGAGCTTAAGTTTAGAGCATTTTAAGCAGATATTAGCTTGGGCAGCAACGGATGCAGGCAAAGAATTGCAATTTTTGGAGGATTTGGGGCACCCTATAGACCATCCGGTAAGGGCTGCTTTCCCGGAATCGTATTATTTAAAAGGTGTTATAGCGCGTATAATTTAAGTAATTACACTAAAGCACTTGACAAAAGGTAGATTTTTTGTATATTTGCGCTGGAAAATACTGAAAACGAACGAGGGGACACATGTCCCCTCATTTATTTTAAATACATCTCATGAGCGCTGTAGAGGCAAAAATTAAGTCGTTTATCGACGAAGCATTAGAAGGAAGCAATTTATTTGTGGTGGATTTTAAATTGTTGCCAAAAAGCAGGATTGTGTTGTTATTAGATGGTGATAACGGTGTTGGGATAGATGAATGCGCGAAAATTAGCAGACACATCTCTAACAGAATGGATGAAGAGAATTTAATTGAAGGGGCGAGCACCTTAGAGGTTTCGTCGCCAGGGGTAGATCATCCTTTGAAATTTCAACGTCAGTATCCGCAACATATTGGCAGAACATTGGGTATAAAGTTGAATGATGGGAAGGAATTTGAAGGGAAATTATTAAGTGTTGAGGCTGAGAACATCAGTATTGAAGCAAAAATTAAAGAAAAAGGTAAAAAGAAAGTGCTTTTAGAAGAGCGCAGTTTTGCCTTAACAGATATTAAAGAAGCAAAAATTAAGATCATTTTTTAGATAAAGTAAATTGAATAAATATGAATAACATCAATTTAATTGATTCTTTCCAGGAGTTTAAAGACTTCAAAAACATCGATCGTCCGACGATGATGAGTGTTTTGGAAGATGTATTCAGAAGCATGTTGCGCAAGAAATACGGAACAGATGAGAACTGTGATATTATCGTAAATACTGATAATGGAGATTTGGAAATCTGGAGAACCCGTAGAGTAATGGAAGACGGTTTCTCTGAAGACGATGCATTGGAAGTAGAAATTACAGAAGCAAAAACCATAGACGCCGATTTAGAGGTAGGTGATGATGCTATTGAGCAAGTAACTTTAGAAAGTTTTGGAAGAAGAGCCATTTTAGCTGCTCGCCAAACCTTGGTTTCTAAAATCATTGAATTAGAGAAAGACGAAGTTTACAAGAAATACAAAGACAGAATTGGTGAGATTGTAACAGGTGAAGTTTACCAAGTTTGGAAGAAAGAAATGTTGGTAATGGATGATGATGGGAATGAATTGATTTTGCCAAAAACAGAACAGATACCTGCAGATTTCTTTAAGAAAGGTGATAACGTGAAGGCAGTTGTATTGCGTGTTGATATGCAAAACAACAACCCTAGAATTATTATTTCTAGAACAGCACCAAGTTTCTTAGAGCGATTATTTGAGCAAGAAGTTCCAGAAGTATTTGATGGTTTAATTACCATTAAAAACATTGTTCGTGAGCCAGGTGAAAGAGCAAAAGTAGCAGTAGAGTCATACGACGATCGTATTGACCCTGTTGGTGCTTGTGTGGGTATGAAAGGATCTAGAATACACGGTATAGTAAGAGAGTTGAAGAATGAGAACATCGATGTAATTAATTATACTAACAACTTATCGTTATACATACAAAGAGCATTATCTCCTGCAAAAATTACAACTATTAAATTAGATGATGAAACTAAACGTGCCTCGGTTTATTTAAAATCAGACCAGGTTTCGTTAGCAATTGGAAAAGGCGGGTACAACATTAAATTAGCTGGTAAATTAACTGGTTACGAAATTGATGTTTACCGTGATAATGAAGAGACTGAAGAAGATGTTGATTTAGAAGAATTCTCGGATGAAATTGAAAGTTGGATTATAGATGAATTGAAAGCGATTGGTTGTGATACCGCTAAGAGTGTATTAAATTTATCGGTAGAAGACTTAGTAAAACGTACAGATCTTGAAGAAGAAACGATTAAAGATGTAATTAACATATTGAAGTCGGAATTCGAATAAGAAATAATAAACGCATATTTGCATAAATACTAGTAGATGTCAGAAGACAAAAAAATTAATTTATTAAAGGCTGCAAAGGAGTTTAACCTTAGTATAGGCACCATTGTGGAGCACCTCGGAAAACAAGGTGTTACCATCGACAATAAGCCAAATACAAAGTTAACAGAAGAGCAATATGGAATCCTAATGAAGGATTTCCAATCAGACAAAACGATTCGTGAAGAAGCGAAGACGATTGCCATTGGAAAAGCCCGAAGAGAAGAGATTGTAGTGCCAAATGATGCCGCATCTGCTACAAAAGAAAAAGCAGAAACAGAAATAGAAGACGAAATCCTTATTAAGAATGTGGTTATTACTACAGAAAATTTACAGCCTAAGGAAGAATCTACTGCGCCTAGTTTGAAAATTCTAGGCAAAATAAATCTTGATAATGTGACGGGGAAAGGCAGATCAGATAAAAAAGCTAAAGAAGCTAAAAAAGATGACCTTGCAATTGAGAAAAAAACGGAGAAGAAGGAAGAAAGAAAAACCGAAGAATCTAATTTAGAGAAAAAAGTAAAAGAGCAACCTGCAAATGTTATTGAGGTAAATACAGAGCCTGAGATTGTTATAGATATTAAAGCTAAAGAGCAAACAGAAGCATCGGAAGTTGTTTCAGAAAAGTTGAAAGATAAAGCCCCCGAGAAAACAACTCACAAATCTGCAGAAAAAGTTTCTTCAAAAACTACAGTAAATACTACTGAGAAGAAAGTTGAAACTACAACAGAGCGAGTGCCTAATGCTGAGGATCCCGTAAAACCAGAAGATGTAATTCGTGCAAAGGCGCAAAAATTGAGTGGTCCAAATATTATTGGGTCTATAGATTTAACTCAATTTGCTGCTAAGAAAAAAGCTACTCCCGTTGCAAGTTCATCTGGCAATACTGCTGATCAGAAAAAGAAAAGAAAGCGTAAAGAAAACAAGCCTATTAACCCGACTGCTGGTGCAGCGCAAGGCTCAGGAAATAAAGAAGGCGGAAACAAGGAAGGTGGAAATAGGAATTTCCACGACCGTAAGAAACCTGGAGGAGGTTATCAAGGCAATAGACCTAATACACCTAAAGAAGAGCCAACCGAAAAAGAAATACAAGATCAAATTAAAGCAACACTTGCTCGTTTATCTGGAGCAGGAAAATCTGGAAAGTTTGCACAACGAGCTAAACTAAGAAGAGCAAAACGTGATGACGTTGCAGCATCTGCAGAAGAAGCCGCAAAAGAATTAGAATTGCAATCGAAGATTTTAAAAGTTACAGAGTTCGTAACTGCTAACGAATTGGCAAAGATGATGGATGTACAAGTAACAAAAGTTATTTCTACATGTATGAGCTTAGGCATGT
>JBILKW010000148.1:0-5588 GCA_044376465.1 Sphingobacteriales bacterium
CAAAACATTGCATTAATTGCTGCGGCCGCTCATCCCGATTTATCGGCCATTAAAAACTCTATCTCAACTAACGAAAACTATAATGTTGATTTATTTATTGCCGATGAGTTTAATGCTTCGCAGCTTAATAAGTACCAGATGCTCATATTGCACCAGTTGCCAAGTTCTATAGCAAGTATGAGTAATCTATATATTGATATTGAAAAAAATAACATTCCTTGTTGGGTTATTTTAGGCAATCAGAGTTATGTGGATTTATTTAATCGTTTACCTTTTGGTTTAAAAATATTGAACTCAAAAGCCAATACCAATGAGGCATTCGCAGTAAAAAAAGGCGATTTTCAAGGCTTTCTGTTAAGTAATGAATGGTCAGCGTTTATCAATGAATTACCTCCATTAACCGCCACATTCGGCAATTATAAATCGTCGAATGCAATGCAATCTTTATTTGTGCAGCGCATTGGTTCGGTAATAACCGACCAAGCATTGTTGAGTTTCGGAAACGATGGGCAACGTAAATATGCTATACTAAGCGCGGAAGGTTTATGGAAATGGCGCATTCAAAACATGCGGACCTATGGCAATACGGAATTGTTCGATGAACTAAATTCTAAAATTGTACAGTATTTATCTTCTAAAGACGACAGACGAAAGTTTAGAGTGAGTATGCCATCGTATAAGATTGAACAAGGCGAAAAAGTGTATTTCAGAGCGGAGTTATACAACGATAGTTACGAATTGCTGAATACTCCCGAACTAAAAATGAGTTTGAAAAATGAGCAGAATAAAACCTTCGATTATGTTTTTTCGAGAACAGAAAAAGCATACGAATTAGAACTTGCAGAACTACCTGCAGGAGAATATTCTTACCAAGCAGAATGTGTTTTTGCAAACAATAAATACAATGCAAAAGGAAGGTTCAGCATTCTACAAAATAATCTAGAAGAGTTCAATACAATGGCAAATTTTGATGTATTACGCATGTACTCCAAACTTAGTGGTGCTAAGGCTTTCGGAGCAAATGAATATGATAAATTAGCAGCTGAATTATTAAATGAGGATCGTTATAAAACCATTTCTTACGAAGAGAAAAAAACGGATGATTTGATAAATTTAAAATGGATTTTCTTTTTGTTGCTAGCCTTAATTTCTGCTGAATGGGTGCTTAGAAAATACCACGGATCGTATTAATTTTATTGGCATAATTTTATTGGTAAAAAAAATTATTTGTACTTCTAAATTAATTTTCTGTACATTTGATGTTAATATGTGGAAAACATTAATCTTGATGTTCAATAGGATATGTTTTTCTTTGTATTAGAAACATAAAACATGAAACCCGCTTGTGGTTAAAACTAAGGCAGATGATCAAGCGGTCATTTGCCTTTTTTAATGTCAAAAAAAATGTGGAAATCGATACTAAATTTCTTTAAAAATAAATATTACGTAAGTCTAATTGCTTTCTTAGTTTGGATGTTGTTATTTGATCGTAATGATATTATCTCTCAATATCAACACATCTCGAAATTAAATACTTTAATAGAAAATAAAGACTATTATAAAATTGATATTCAAAAAATAAATAACGACATAAAGGAGTTAAGCACAGACCAGAATGACCTCGAAAAATTCGCTAGAGAGAAATATCTCATGAAGAAGGATCACGAGGATGTATACGTGATAGTGAGAAAGTAGTTAGTGTGCTAGTGTGCTAATGGGTGCTAACTTGACTCTGCCTAATTCACAACTCACTTTATCACCGGCGGCGATTCTTTCCCTACCTCTATAAATACCATCGAAGTACTATTCACACAATGGCGAGTATTTTTACTCGTAAATCCTTCACCCATGAATACGTGACCTAGGTGCCCTTCACAATTGTTGCATACTATTTCGGTACGCATACCGTCTGCATCTGGTATTTGTTTTACTGCCCCTTTTATTTCATCGTCGAAACTAGGCCAGCCACAATGCGAATCGAATTTGTCTTTACTCGCGTATAATGGGTTGTTGCATTGGCGACAGATGTACGTTCCTGTTTTTTTATTGTTGGTATATTCGCCAGTATATGGTCGGTCGGTAGCTTTTTCTAAGATTACTTTCTTTTCGTAATCGTTTAAATTGTTAAATTTAGATTGTTTCTCCATTTTGTTTGATGGTTTTTGTTGGCAAGCACTTACCAAAGGGATTATGCAGATAAAACTAAGTAGAATGACTATTGTTTTCATGTTTTAATGTCAATTAAGTACTGGGGTGTTTACAGTATAATTAGAGTAGTGTTTAATCAATTTAAGTATATTTGTGAGTTTTATATTTTTATGAAAAAAGCAATTATTACATTAACGCTTTTATTAGCGATTAGTTTTGTTGATGCTCAAACCTATAATTTCTATTTCGGAAATTTACATGCTCATACTGGTTATTCGGATGGGAATGATGATGGAAACTCTCCTAATGCAACCTCTGCATTCAATTATGCAAAGTCTTCCTTGAACATGCATTTTTTGGGGATATCGGAGCATAACCATAACGAGAGTACCAACATGAGTTTGGCTAATTGGACAAACTTAAAGAACGAAACTGCAGCAGCTAATCAAGATGGAACTTTTGTATGTATGTACGGAATGGAGTGGGGGACCATCTCAACAGGTGGACATTTTTTAATTTACGAATTCGATTCGTTAATAGGATGGAACCCTGGAGCTCATCAGATTTTTGTTGCAAAAGGGGATTATACAAGTTTGTATCCCATAATAAAAAATAAATCCGGTGCTTTTGCAACATTGGCACATCCAGCCTCTTCAGATTTTGATGGTATATTTTCAAATGCATATAATTCTGTTTGGGACGATGCAGTTGTTGGCGTTGCCATTTTTAATGGTCCATCAAGTTCAACTAATACTACGTATTCAAATCCATCAACTACCTCTTTCAATGCACGTTTTGAAGATTTGTTAAAGAAAGGTTATAAAGTTGGTCCAACTATCGATCATGATAATCACGCAACTACTTTTGGTCGTACTACTCAAGGCAGAACAGTAGTGTTAGCAACCTCCTTAACAAAAAGTAACATTGCCGATGCATATAGAAATATGAGATTTTATGCGAGCCAAGATTATAATTTAAAAGTAAGTTATACTATTGGTACCAAACAAATGGGCAGCATTACTACCTTAGCCGGCACACCAACTATCTCGGTAAGTGTAAGCGATATTGATCTAGAAGCTACTACTAGTATTGTAGTGAAAGCCGGAGTACCAGGTAGCGGTTCTAACCCTACTACCTTAACAAGCAATACAAACTCAAGTACATTAACTTTTACCGATAATACATTAGCTAATCTTGCTACTAAATATTATTATGTAGAAGTTACACAAGCAGATGGACATAAGGCTTGGACCTCTCCAATTTGGTATACACGCAACGACGCGGTATTACCCATTACCTTAACCAGATTTACGGCAACCATTTCGTCAGAAAATAAAGTGAAATTAAATTGGACTACTGCTACCGAATATAATAACGATCGATTTGAAATTGAACATTCATTAGATGGAAGTAATTTTAATTTGATTGGTACTTTGGATGGAAAATTAAAATCAACAGAGTTAGTAGAATATACATTTACTCACGAATCGCCGGGTGCAGGTATAAACTACTATAGATTGAAACAAATAGATTTAGACGGAACCATAACGTATTCAGATTTAGTTGCAGCATCTTTAAAAACGAAAGAGATTAAATTCAAGAATCACATTTTGCGTGAAGGTCAATTATCTTTTGCCATAGAATCACCTGAAGCTATGGATGCAAATTTTCAATTAATAGATATTACGGGTAAGCTAATTGCCACGAGTAATCAGAAAATTCAAGTAGGTCTAGGTACTTTTGATATAAGTATACCAGATATTCCAACAGGCATATATACGGCTACCTTAACAACACCTATTGGTGCTATTTCATACAAGCTTAAGAAATAAAAAAACCATCCTCGTTCGAGAGGATGGTTTAATCTTAATGAGCTCTTATTAGGAGTATTTTACCAACGACCGCCTTTGCCGCTATCGTTGCTGCGTTTACGAGGAGCGCGATCATTGCTACCAGCACTTCGGCTGCTACCAGTACGGCTGTTGCCAGCCGGACGGTCTCTATCTCCGTATGATTTGCTTCCGCCGCCGCCATAACTGCGACCACCACCAAATGATTTGCTTCCGCCACCACCATAACTACGACCACCACCAAATGATTTGCGTTCTCCACCTCTTCCTGCTCCTTCTCCACGATCTCTGCGATCGCCGTCTTGTGAAATTTCGATTCGAACTTTTCTTCCCGAGTAATCAGCATTTTTAAATCCTGATTGAACTTGTGCTAATACATCGTTCTCTATTTCAAAGAAAGAGAATACACCTTTAATATCAATCTTTCCGACTTTATCCCCTTTAATGTTTGCTGTGTTGCAAATGTAACCCAACATATCCCCACGTGTAAAGTCATCTACAGAACCTAAATTTATAAATAAACGAGTATGAGTAGCAGAACTACTTCTCATGTTTCCACGCTCAGCCCTTACCGAATCATCTGCCTTCGCATTTAAATCTGGTGCTTTTCTGTAATATTCTAAAAATTGGTTGAATTCTAGTGAGGCAAATCTTTTGATTACATCCTCTTTACTCATGTCGTTAAATTCAGCATAAATACGAGGTAAGTATTGATCAATTTGTGCATCGTTTATTTCTACATTATGCACTCTGTGTACTAATGAGAACAACTGTTTTTCACAAACATCGAAACCAGTTGGCACTTCTGCTAAGGTGAATTTTTTACCAATTGTTTTTTCTAACTGACGAATTTTACCAACTTCTTTAGAAGTAATTAATGCCATAGAAATACCCGACTTTCCTGCACGTGCCGTACGACCCGAGCGGTGAGTGTAGTTTTCCATTTCATCAGGTAAAGAATAATGAATTACATGCGTTACGTTATCAACATCAATACCTCTAGCCGCTACATCTGTTGCTACTAATACTTGCAATGAGCGATCGCGGAAACGTTTCATTACACGATCTCTTTGTTGTTGCGATAAATCGCCGTGCAATGAATCGGCATTGTAACCGTCTTTCATTAATGCTTCTGCAATTTCTTGCGTTTCAATTTTTGTACGTGAAAATACAATGCCAAAAATATCTGGATTGTAATCAACAATACGTTTTAAGGCTGCGTATTTATCGCGAGGACGAACGATGTAGTATTCGTGTTCAATGTTTACGTTACCTGTATTTTTTGTACCTACTGTAAGTTCAAATGGATTGTCCATATATTTTGCTGCAATTCTACGAACCTCTGTAGGCATCGTTGCAGAAAATAACCAAGTGAATTTTTCATCTGGAGTGGTTGATAAAATGCTGTTGATGTCTTCTTGGAAGCCCATGTTCAACATTTCATCTGCTTCGTCCAATACTACAAATTTCACTTCCGAGAAATTAATAGCTTTTCGATTAATGACGTCGAGCATACGACCAGGTGTTGCTACCACTATGTGGGCTCCACGCTTAATGTCGCGTAATTGGTTTACAATACTTGCACCACCG
>JBILKW010000032.1:0-16267 GCA_044376465.1 Sphingobacteriales bacterium
GCACTATTCGGTTCAATTACTCTCCAAAAAGGCGTGATTTCCTCAACACGTTTTCCTTGTTGCAACATTTCATAGTTTGCTTCTGCTACAATTCGTAAAAATATTCCTGTAGTTACAGGACAAGTGTGATCAGCATTATGCTCTATGGCAAGGTCTTTCCGTAATGTTTTTATGTCGATGCGCTTTCCAACCCCAATTTCTTGAATATACTTATCTATGAGTTTTGGCGTAGCAACAAACATATTACTGCCTGATGGAATATCAGCAAAGTCAATATCAATTCTTTTAATTTTTGGCTCTTTATTTTCATTTAATTTATCAAGCCAGCTTTTCTTGATTGCCATATTATATTTTTGTATTTCTAAAAATACAAAAAAACTAAAAAAAGATACAGCTACCTTAACTCATGGACATACAAATAACAAGCCATCATTTTTGATAGCTTGTCGGCGTTTGCACCCCTAATTGACAAAAGATTCAATTATAATGCGATGATCGAGTATGTTACTATATTAAAGGGTTGAAGTTCCTGCAATTTTATAAGATGGACTTAATTACATCTCTGAAAATCAAGAAGAGAAACACAAGCACGCCCACGATGACTTCATTTCGATACTTTTTAAGGAATTGAACTAACTTATCCATAAAACATAAAAAAGGTTACACTACAAAAGTATAACCTTTTTATCATTTTTGCTCCTGAAGCGGGACTCGAACCAGCTGAGCTAATTTATCTGCTGGTACAAAAGCAGGATCGATAAGTTTTAGTAAAAGCTTTTTACTTTTTTGTTTCTTAATGAAATTTTCAAATACCACAGCATCAGATCTTGTGCTTCCACATTCAAATATTGCCATCATTTTCCAATCAGAAAATTTACCTGTGTATTTATCAGTATCATTAGAATTATGCTGCAATAATCTTTCATGCGGATGCTCCGAATGCCCAATATAATGGCGTTTTGCAGATTCTGAATATAAAATGTAGATATAAAACATATGCTTAAAATAAAAAAGCCTCCCCTAATTGGGAAGGCTTTTGCTCCTGAAGCTGGACTCGAACCAGCGACCCTCTGATTAACAGTCAGATGCTCTAACCGGCTGAGCTATTCAGGAATACCCGGTTTGTTTTTCCAAAAGTAAAGCATACTTTGCTTTTGGGACTGCAATATTAGGGGATTCAAATTTAAAATGCAATATTTGTTGCAAATTATTTTAAAATAAATATTCATGAGTTTAGTCGTCATTGGAACTGTGGCATTTGACGCCATAGAAACCCCTTTCGGGAAGACAGATAAAATTGTAGGTGGTGCTGCAACCTACGCAAGCATCGCTGCATCTTACTTTTACAACAAAACAAAAATTGTTGCGGTAGTTGGGGATGATTTCCCTGAAAAAGATATAGAACACTTCCACCACAGAGGAATATCTACTGATGGCTTACAAATTAAACAAGGTGAAAAATCGTTTTTCTGGTCGGGCAAATACCATAACGACTTGAATAGCAGGGACACTTTAGTTACAGAACTTAACGTATTGGCCGACTTTGATCCAATAATTCCAGAATCGTACCAAGATTGTGAATATTTATTGTTAGGCAACCTCACTCCTAAAGTACAGCAAACCGTAATTGAGCGCATGCAGAAGCGTCCGAAACTAATTGTAATGGATACCATGAACTTTTGGATGGACATTGCAATGGACGACCTTAAAACGACCATCAGCATGGTGGACGTTTTAACAATTAATGATGCAGAAGCTCGCCAGTTATCTGGTGAATATTCATTGGTAAAAGCTGCGAACAAAATATTAACCATGGGACCAAAATACCTGATCATTAAAAAAGGTGAACATGGAGCCTTGTTATTTTATGAAAACAACATATTCTCTGCACCGGCATTGCCTTTAGAAGAAGTATTTGACCCAACCGGAGCTGGCGATACATTTGCAGGTGGCTTTATTGGCTATATAGCCAAAACTGGAGATATTTCTTACGAAAACATGAAACGTGCAATTATACACGGTTCGGCAATGGCTTCATTCTGCGTGGAGAAATTTGGTTCAGAAAGAATAAATGATTTAACAGATGCTGAATTAAACGAGAGATTACAAGCATTTGTAAACTTATCAGCATTCGAAATAAAAGCATAATCGAAATAGCGAATTTACGAATTTACGAACTAGCGAACTAGCGAACTAGCGAATTTACGAACTAGCGAATTTACGAGGGTGCTTCGCTTGCTAATTCGTAAATTCGTAAATTCGCTAGTTCGTAAATTCGCTAGTTCGATAACCCGCCTCTTCTCGACACTGCTGCATTAATCATCAACAGCGCCAGCATATAAAAAGAATCTTCGAAGGGAATGGTTCCCCATCGGAAGCCTACATTTTCCATATCATTATACAATACAATTGGAATTGAAGTGAGCAATCCGTTTACAATGAAAAACGGAATGATGGAAATGAGGTACCCTATAATAAATGAGCTGTGCCAAGCTTTAGGTCGTATAATAAAATACAAACTTATACTACTTAACAATGCAAAAGTAACAAGTGTGTACGTACGATCGTAGAAAAGAAATATCGCCAAAATAGAAAATAGAAGAATGAACATCCAAAAATACTTGGCGAACGATAAACCTATTGTTTGGGGGAAATAGGCTTCTATGCAATGCCATATAAATAAACAGGCATAAGGTATCAAGATAAAAAATAGAACCTCCTCAATTGGTAAGGAAGCAATGTGAATGCCTGTAATGTATGCTGGATTAAAAGACCAAATATGTTGAACGGTAAAAAAATGATCCCATATCAAAAAAATAATTCCACCAAAAAGTAATCCCTTAAAAATTTGTGGCCAAGATTTGTAAAAGGCAACTTTTTTATCAAACGATAAAAGAAAAGGAAATAGAATAGTAAAAAAATCGATTAAGAGGTAGTAATATTTTTCCATCTTATAAACTACGAAGCACCTTTTCCATTTTTAATTTCTCCTCAGCACTTACACTTTTAGTTTGCACCATCAAGTTATATACTTCTTGAATTAATTTCTTGTTAGTAGTATCAAATTTTTTGTTGAGAAAGGCTTGTATAATAAATTTTTTATCCTCCTCTAAATTTGAACTATAACCTAGGTATGATGGTACACTGTATTGAATATTAAACCGTAGGTATCTTATTTCTAAATTATTGGGTGATTTACGCACTGCATCGTTCATTACTTTTTTATGGGCTTCCATGTATTGTAATTTAGATATAGGGCTCCAGGAGTGCTTTGCTTTAAGGGCTTCTAAAGATGCAATGTATGCAAGCAAAACCGGATCGGGATTGCTTACCTTATTTAATTCTGATGATAAAGTATTGGTAAGAGTCGAACTTTCTATTGCTAATTGGAACTTTTTTCTCACTTCTTCAATAGAGTGTGCAGTACTTGTTTGTGTTAAAATTGATATAAGAAATAACATGCTACAAACCCTAAAAAAATTCATGCGGCCAAAAATTTGTTTTTAAATACTGCTTGTACAAATAACAATGCTTTACGGGTATCTCCTACTCTAATCCTCTTTTTTGAAACTTCTGCAGCAGGCAGATTTTTTATTTTTCGAAATAAATCTAAGTAATATCTATAAGCAATGTACACCCCTAAGCGAGCGCCCTCTGGTAATTGTTTGATACCTTCGTATGCATGATCGAAATCTTTCTTAATATCTAATTCTATTTCCTTTTTTTGTGTTTCACAAAATTCTGCAAACTCAACGTTTGGGAAATATACTCTACCTCTTTCCTGATAATCAGATTTAATATCTCTCAAGAAATTTATTTTTTGAAATGCTGCCCCTAAACTTTTTGCGTACGGACTCAATCTATCATACTCTGATGCTACCCCATCACAAAAAATCATTAAACACATTAATCCTACCACCTCTGCCGAGCCATAAATATATTCTTTGTAAGAATTTTCCTCGTATTTATTGATGTCTAAATCCATCTCCATGCTTTTCCAAAATGCTTCTACTAAGTGCATGGGTAAGTTGTAACGGTTAACAGTATCTTGAAATGAATGTAGAACTGGATTCAAACTTATGCCTTGTTCTATGGCATTAATTGTATCGGCTTTAAAAGCATCGAAGAGTTTCACTTTATCATGGTTATGAAAAGTATCCACTATTTCATCGGCATAACGTACATAGCCGTATACTGCATATATTGGACTTCGGTATTTTTTATCAAATGCTTTTATACCCAAACTAAATGAAGTACTATAGCGCTTCGTAATAAGCTTACTGCATTCAAAACATGTGTCGCTATATAAATCCATCATATATTGGGCTATATTAAAAAAATATAAACAATAAACATAACTTTTGGTTTTAACTTCAAATTTACCAAAAAAATGGTAGCTTGTATTACTTCGTATATCTTTGAGTAGAAATGAACAGTTCAACAAAAAAAGTAATCGTAATTGGCTCTGGTTTTGCAGGGTTGTGTGCAGCGGGAACGCTAGCAAAAGAAGGTATTCATGTAATACTAATTGAAAAAAATGAGCAGTTAGGTGGCCGAGCTCGTGTTTGGAAAGAACAAGGATTTACATTTGATATGGGGCCGAGTTGGTATTGGATGCCGGAAGTATTTGAAAATTATTATCAACATTTTGGAAAAAAAGCGAGCGATTTCTATGATTTACATAGAATTTCACCATCATATAGAATCTATTTTGGAAAGAATGATGTGGTAGATGTTCCCTCGGACTATCAATCGTTAAGAAATTTATTCGAAGAAATTGAACCTGGTTCGGGCGATAAATTATTTACTTTTTTAAACGATGCAAAATATAAATACGAAACAGGTATGAATGATTTTGTGTGGCGTCCTTCTAATTCTATTACAGAGTTTTTTGAATTGAGCATTGTAAAAGCATTGTTTAAAATGAATTTATTCGGATCGGTAAGCAGTGAAGTACGATCGTTATTTAAGCATCCTAAACTTCGAAAATTATTAGAATTCCCGGTATTATTTTTGGGAGCCACCCCTCAAAATACTCCTGGCTTGTACAGTTTAATGAACTATGCCGATTTAGTATTAGGAACTTGGTACCCAATGGGTGGCATGAATGAAATTGTAAAAGCCATGGAAAGTATTGCTATTGAACAGGGCGTAGAAATTCATTTAAATGAAGAAGTAATTGAAATACAATCTGAAAGCAACAATGTTAGCAAGGTTATTACAAACAAAAGCTCTTACGAGGTATCTGGTGTAATTGCTGCGGCAGATTATGCGCACGTTGATAAGAAATTATTATCAAAAAAAGATGCGAATTATACCCCTCAATCTTGGGATAAACGAACCATGTCTCCTTCTAGCTTATTGTTTTATGTTGGGGTGAATAAAAGATTGAAAAATATACTCCACCATAATTTATTTTTTGACGAGGATTTCGAACAACATGCCAAAGAAATTTACACGGAACCCCAATGGCCAAGCAAACCATTATTCTATGTTTGCTGCCCTTCTTTACTAGATAGAAGCACAGCACCCGATGGACACGAAAATTTATTTTTCTTAATTCCCCTCGCACCAGGATTAAAGGACGACGAAATAGAACGTGAAAAATATTTTGAGATGATGCTTTTGCGATTGGAAAATTACACTGGAGAAAGTATTAGAAACAACATTGTGGTAAAAAGATCCTACGCAATGAATGATTTTGTGAAAGATTACCATTCTTACAAAGGTAATGCTTATGGTTTAGCCAATACATTATTGCAAACTGCCTTCTTAAAACCTAAAATGAAATCTAGAAAATTGAAGAATTTGTTTTATGCTGGGCAATTAACGGTGCCCGGACCAGGAGTTCCACCTGCAATAATATCCGGACAATTAGCCGCCCGAGAGCTAATTTACAGCCTAAAAAAGCCTGTTTAAGTTAATTTTAGATTAAATTTTCTAAGATTCCAGTTCAAAAAGGCCCAAATTGATGTTTAAACACTATGTTTAACAATTGTATTAAAAAAGTTAAACAAAATATTTGGATTCTGTACATATACTAGTTAGATTTGTTTTACCAAAAAGGAAAACTTATGACAAGACCAGAATTCAATGACATGGTTTTAAGACAATCCAGCTCATTAAAAATGTATGCATTACATTTTACTCACGATGCAGAAGATGCGGATGATTTAGTACAAGACACTTTATTAAAAGCGATTACTTACTATAATAAGTTTGCCGAAGGCACTAACCTCAAAGGTTGGTTATATACCATTATGAAGAATACCTTCATCAATAACTATAGAAGAATTACTAAAATCAATACGCTCGTTACAAAATCTGATGAAATTAGCTCTGCGAATTTATATTACAGTTCAACAGTAAACCATGCAGATGGTAAATTTATATTAGATGATGTAAGAAAAGCCATGAATAATTTGGCAGATGATTATAAAATACCTTTTACCATGTATTTTGAAGGTTACAAGTATCATGAAATTGCAGATTACTTAACCATTCCAATTGGAACCGTTAAAACAAGAATACACGTTGCCAGAAAATTATTGAAGGGGCAATTAAAAGCATACGAAAGAAACGTCAAATCTATTAAATACGACGAAGATTCGATCTTCGAAGACTAAAAAAAATCCCCTTGAAAATTTCGAGGGGATTTTTGTTTTAAGCCTATCTTATATGCACTGTGGTGTAGTTAGAGTTGATAAGTAAATTCCCTTTCCCACCTTTTCCAATTTTGCCTTTGTAATCTGAAGAGCTGTTATGTTGATTTGTATTTTTCACATACTCTTTCATGTACTGATTATTCAGTTTAATATCTCCGTATTTTAAGTGAGCTTCAAAATCTTGATTAGCAGTATCGTCAAACTTCAAATAAACAGTACTAAAGCTCGCATTAATTTTTAATAGCTCAACGCTGCTAGAAATTACTCCAAGGTCTGCATTGCTAGCATACTTAAGATGTAAATCGGCACTTTTACCTAGGTAATCTAAGTCGACGTTAGAAAACTCTATGTTACCTACAAGTGTATTTACTTTTCTTAATTCCAAATCGCCATATTTTTGAGTAATGCGCAAATTATTCGCTTCCATAATTTTGGTTTTACCGAATGAATTCATAATCTCTGCTTTACCTACAAATTCAATATTTACTTTAGAATACTTAGATTCTAAAAAAGCATTGTCTAACTCATCAATACTTGCGGAACCAAAACCTACTTCAATTCTTTTTTCATGCGGGCCTGTAAGTTTTGCAGCCTTTATATTTCCATAACTTACTTTTACTTGCAAATGCCCTGCAAATGATGGTAGATTTACATTTCCAAATTTGTTTACAACGCTCAATTGTAATGTAGCAGGCATGTACACTATGTAATCTACGTTAAGTGTTTGTTTACCTGAGCGGTAAGAGCCTGCTTTGAATATTGATTTTAAGTATATTGCACCAGCTGTTTTGGTATCGCTAATGCTTACACTTTCTAAGAGTTCTTGAGCTTTAGTAGCAGACTTAGCGCCCGACTTCACTATTATCTCTACTGAAACTTCGTTCTTTTCCCAGGTATTTATATTTACAGCACCGGATTCATTTTCAATACTTAGTTTATCATTAACAGATACTGCATATGATTTTATAATTTTCTTTTCTCTATCTACCAGATTATCGTCTGCAAAACTTTGCAAAGTCAAAAGAAAGAAAAATAAAACACTAAAGGGGAACAATTTCTTCTGTATCATTTTTCGGATTTTTATATTGTTTAACTATTTCTATTTGTTGATTTAAAATTTCTACTTGCATTTGTAAATTATCAATTACAGCTTGCAATATAATGTCTCTCTTTTTCTCGTCTTTTAATTGAGGTAAGAGCTGCTTATAATTAAGTTGCAGTTCTATTAATTGTCGTTCGAAATCACTTATCAATTCAGGATTATCTTTTTTATACTGATTGAGTTCATTTCTTTTAATTTCAATTAAGGAACTAAACTGAACTTGAGCTTCTTGCACTTCCGCATTAATATGGTTGACTGTATTAACAGATGTATCGGCAAATTTCTTGTTCGCCATTAACCAAGTGAAGGTTATAAACAACATAATGGATGCTGCGGCCATGTATGGTTTCCATGAAAATCTTTTTTGCTTTTTATGTAATTGCTCAGAAATAGATGACCATACTTTTTCTGATGGAATTTCAGAATCAAATTCGACTCTATTTTCTCTTATAATTTTTTCTAAATCCATATTCAAAATATTATTGAATAAATTCTGTATATTCTTTTTGTTGTACCAATAGGTTTCGCAATTTATCTTTTGCTCTTAAATATTGAGTTTTAGAAGTAGATTCGGAAATATTTAATATTTCTGAAATCTCTACATGATCATATCCTTCTAATAAATACAAGCTCAATACAAGTCTATATCCTTCGGGCAAATTTTCTATCCCTTTTTTTATCCACGAAATAAGTTTATCAGTTATACTATCAAAATCAAATTCAGTAGTATCATCGGCAATGTTCTCCACTTCGTCTGATTCTATGAGCTCCACTCTTCTTTTTCTTAATAAACTGATGCTCCTATTTACTACAATTCTTTTCAACCAGGCACCAAAAGTAGAATCACCCCTCCAGTCAGCTATTTTTGTAAACACTTCTAAAAATGATTCTTGTAATACGTCTTCTGCTTCTGCTTGATGAGTCAATATTCGATACGCAGTGTTATACATGTTTTTTGCATAACGTCTATAGATTTCTTCTTGAGCAATTGGGTCGCCAGACTTACATCGCTCAATTAAATAATCGTGTATATCGAATACTTCTTGTGCCAATTGTTTTAAACTACAGTTAAATGACGTTTAATAAAATGAAGGGTTGCATGAATAAAGTAAAAAACTTATAAAGCATTTACTTCTCTTTCTAACGAAATGCCAAATCGTTCGAAAACACTAGTAATGATGAGTTCTGAAAAGTCGTAAATTTCTTTTCCTGAGGCATTTCCATGGTTAACTATTACCAAGGCTTGATTTTTCCAAGTTCCAACATTGCCGATTTGCTTGCCTTTCCAGCCACATTGTTCAATTAACCATCCGGCAGCCAATTTTACGTATCCATCTCCTGCTGGGTAGTTTACGATATCAGGGAAGTTGCTTATTAAATGTTCAAAAGCAGGTTTGTCAATGATAGGATTTTTGAAAAACGAACCCGAATTTCCTATAGTACTTGGATCGGGCAATTTGCTAACACGTATTTCGGATACTACTTTGGCAACATCTTTTATAGTTGGATTAAGAATATTCCTCTTATTTAATTCTTCTTGAATGGCTCCGTAGTGTAAATTCAGATTCGGTGTTTTCGATAATTTAAAAACTACCGAAGTAATAATGTATTGTCCTTTAAATTTATTTTTGAATACACTTTCTCTGTATCCAAACTCACATTGTTCTTTGTTAAACTTTTTAATTTCTCCGGTTGATAGTTCAAAGGCTTCGAGTGAAAAAAAGTAATCTTTCATTTCCACACCATAAGCTCCAATATTTTGTATAGGCGCTGCTCCAACCGTTCCTGGTATTAAACTTAAATTCTCTATACCTGCATAGCCTTTGTTAACATTGAACTGAACAAAGTCGTTCCAAACTTCTGCAGCACCTGCTTCAACGTACACATCATCATCTTCTTCACAAACTTTAACGCCTTTTATCGCTAAGCGAATTACAATGCCTTCGAAATCTTTGGTAAGTAATAAATTACTGCCACCACCTAAAATAAATTTAGGATTCGATTTAAATTCATCCGTAAAAATTAATAAACGCAAATCATCTGTAGAATTAATTTCCACAAAATACTTTGCCTTTACATCCACACGAAAAGTATTGTATGGTAAAAGAGATATGTTTTGTTGAATTATCATTTAAATGTGTAGTGCTCTATTTGCAGTAGCGGCTAAACAAGCTTCTTTAAATACTTCGGTATAGGTTGGGTGTGCATGGCTCATCCTAGCTATGTCTTCGGCACTCGCACGGAATTCCATGGCAACCACGGCTTCGGCAATCATATCTGCAACACGCGGACCAATCATGTGAACTCCTAAAATCTCATCGGTACTAGCATCTGCTAATACTTTTACTAGCCCATCTGTATCCATACTTGCACGTGCTCTTCCACTCGCTAAAAATGGGAAGGAACCAACTTTGTATTTTACACCTTTTGCTTTTAATTCTTCTTCCGTATATCCAACTGCAGCAACTTCTGGCCAAGTGTATACTACACCCGGAATTAAATTATAATTAATATGAGGTTTTTGCCCTGCAATAAATTCTGCTACGTACATTCCTTCTTCTTCTGCCTTGTGTGCAAGCATCGCTCCGCGCACTACATCACCTATTGCATAAATACCTGGCACTATTGTTTGCATGTGCTCATCAACCGTAACTTTACGTGTTCGCTCTTCGGTAGTAATTCCTATATTCTCCAAGCCTAAACCATCGGTATATGCAACTCTTCCAACAGCTACCAAACAGTAATCGCCTTTAATTTCTACTTCTTCGCCTTTGGCATTATCAGCTTTTATGCTTACTTCTTTGGCCGTACTTTTAACTTCTTTTACTTTATGACTTAATAAAAATTCGAAGCCAATTTTCTTTAACGATTTTTGTAATTCTTTTCCTAAGGTTTTATCCATAGTAGGAATGATGGAATCCATAAATTCTACCACGGTAACTTTAGCACCTAAACGAGCATATACCGAGCCAAGTTCGAGCCCAATAACACCTCCCCCAATTAAAACCAAGTGTTTTGGAACTTCTTTCAGGTTTAAAGCTTCAGTAGAAGTAATTACTCTTTTCTTATCAATTGTAATAAAAGGCAAAGCACTGGGCTTGGAGCCTGTTGCAATAATGGTATTGGTAGTTTCTAAAATAGTTTCCGTTTTGCCTTTTACTAGTATGGTGTTTTTACCTTTAAATGAACCGATTCCTTCATAGGTATCGATCTTGTTCTTTTTCATTAAATAGCTAATGCCGTCGGTATTTTGTTTAACTACATCGTTTTTACGTGTAATCATCTGTTCGATGTTCACATTTACCTCTTTCACATCAATACCGTGCGTTTTAAAAGTATGGGTAGCATTATGATAATGCTCCGAAGAATCTAGCAAAGCTTTAGAAGGAATACAGCCTACATTTAAGCAAGTTCCTCCAAAAGTATTGTATTTTTCTACGATGGCTGTTTTCATTCCTAATTGCGCACATCTAATTGCAGCAACATAACCGCCTGGACCAGAACCAATAACCACTACGTCGTATTTCATATAATTGTATTTTAAGAGCCCAAAAGTAAGAAAGAAATTGCAGATATAGAACTACTTATTAGCTTCTATTTCTATTGATTTAATACAACAATCAACTTTTGTTTCTTGTTTTTGCTGTTGCATTATAGGGCTAAGGTATGGGATACCTAAATTAAGTCCTCTAAAAATTAGAATAATGCCCACAATAATTGAAACTATAGGTACTGCTTTTTTTATTTTATTTCTAAAATTTATATTGATGAAGGTGCCCACCATGCTCATCGAAAACATAGCAGGAATAGTTCCTAATCCAAAGAAAAACATAAACAAACTTCCATCAATGGTATTTCCAGTAAACATTGCACCTGATAGGGCGATATACACAAAGCCACATGGTAACAATCCGTTTATTAAGCCTAAAAATAAATAGGCGCTCAAACTTTTAATCTTAAAAGCATTTGAAAATGCTTTGCGCATAAAAGGAATTTGAAGCACCGAAACTTGCTTTAATTTTGCAGGTACTATAAATGGAAAAGCTACAACTAAAATTATGATCGTACCAGTAGCAATAGATATAAATTGCTGAATACCTCCCATGAATAATCCTTTGCCAATAGTGCCAAAAAGAATTCCGATGATGGCATAGGTAATTATTCTTCCAACATTATATAACAATGCACTGATAATTTTTAAGTAAGGTTGACCTTCATGCTGCGGCAATGCAAGCGCTATTGGCCCACACATTCCGATGCAATGGAAACTTCCGAAAAAACCGAGGAGTAATGCTGCTAGCATATTGAGTTGTGAATTGTGAGTTGTGAATTGTTAATTACGAGTTACAAATTACGAATTACGAATTACGAATTACTGGTGCTTTCTAATTACTAAATACTAGAGACTAGTGACTAAAGAACAACAACACTTTCCGCTTGGTATTCTATATTTTCTACTTTCCAATCTACTTTTATTTTGTACATACCTTTTGCAAAATCTTCTGTTGAAAAAACATAACGACCCTCAGTGCTTGTAAATTTTATTGTTTTATCTGATTTATTATCGGATGGTTTATAAACAAATACGTTTGCTTCAATAGTTTTAGCAGAATGTTCTTCCGGAAAAATTAGTTCGACGGTATTGTTTACAAGACTAAATTTTAAAGGGGTCTTCAAAGCTTTTGCATTTGCCATTTTATTAATATCACTTTGGTAGCTTAATTCTTTTGCATAGTAATCTTTACTTACCAAATCTACTTTTTGTCGCATACTAATTACCACCATCGTAATAATTAAGGCTACAAAACCTATATATACAAATGTTATTTTTTTACCCCAACCCATATATTGAATTGTTAATTGTTAATTGTTAATTGTTAATTGTTAATTGTTAATTGTTAATTGTGAATTATGCTCATAGCAAATTAATTAAAAAATTGCATTACTTATCCTTACTCGTTACTCAATACTCGATAACCGATACTATTGTACTGGTCCCAGAAAACTAGTTTTCACTGTTTCCAACAATCGTCCATTAGAGTACACATCAATTTTAATTTTTGTACTACGCTTTTTCAACTCTTTCGGATTTATAAAGATAAACATACTTCCTTGTGCCGAGCTTTCTTTTTTACTAATTACACTGTCGAGACCAATAATTTTAATGTTTGCATTAAATTCATGCACTTTGAATTTAATTGGTAAATCTTGATGTGTTTTATTATTCACTTTAAAATTATATAAATTACTTACCGTACCATCCGGGTTTTCTTGATACATTACTCCAGGAGTTCTAAGTATGGTAGATTCGGTATCGTTTCTACTAATGAGTGCAAAGCTCAAAATACCCAGCAATAAAACAAGCACCACAGAATAGCCAATTATGCGTGGGCTCATTTTTAGTTTTACTCGTTCTGCAATTCCTTTTTCGGATGCATAGGTAATTAAACCTCTTGGTAAACCAACCTTATCCATTATATGATCGCAAGCATCCATACATGCGGTACAGTTTACACATTCGAGTTGAGTACCGTTTCTAATATCGATTCCTGTTGGGCAAACGGCAATGCATTGGTGACAATCAATACAATCGCCAATGGTACGTTCTTCTCCTTTGTGTAATTTCCCACGTTTCTCTCCGCGCATGTAATCATAGGCAACTACAATTGAATTTTTATCAAGTAATACTCCTTGCAATCTTCCATAAGGGCAAACAACGGTACAAACTTGTTCTCTAAAAAATGCGAACACCCAATAAAACACTCCTGTAAATATTAACAAAGAAGTTAAATCGCCTACATGTTCAGAAAGAGGTTCTGATATTAATTTGAATAGCTCATCGGTACTAATTAAATAAGCCAAAAAAGTATTAGCAATAATAAAAGAGATGATAAAAAAGACGATGTGTTTTGTCGCTTTTTTAACAACTTTTTCTGCACTCATGGCTGCTTTGTTTAGCGCTCTTTGTTTATTGGCATCACCCTCAATTAAATACTCTATTTTACGAAAAACCATTTCCATAAATATGGTTTGCGGACAAGTCCATCCGCAAAATAATCTTCCGTAAACAACGGTGAATAAAATTATAAAAACCATGAAGGTAATCATGGTTAGCCCTAGTAGAGCAAAATCTTGCGGGCCAAAAAGCATTCCGAAGATGATGAATTTACGCTCTAACACATTAAACAACATTAATGGTTCGCCGTTTAATCGGATGAAAGGCATTCCAAAGAGTAGTACCAAGCAAGTAATGGCAACCATTACTCTGTATTGGTGAAATCTACCCTTTGGTTTTTGAGGGTACACCCAAACCCTCTTGCCTTCACTATCTATAGTCGAAACTTGATCTCGAAAACTTTGGTCTAACTCCGCGTAAATATTTTCCTCTTGTTTCATGGCATTATTGTGCCGATGCTACAATAGTAGAATCGCTTGCATGTGTATTGCTTGTAGAATCTACTGTTACAGCTTCTTCTTTATACAAATTACCTTGCGGTGCTTTTGCATTAGCAGGATTTGTACCTTTCAATGTTAAAATAAAACTAACTACTTGTTGCATTTCGGTTGGCTGCATTTGTGCTTGCCAAGCAATCATTCCTTTTTCTTGCACACCGTATTTTATCGTCTTAAAAATATTTTTTACACCACCACCGTGTATCCAAAACTCGTCGGTTAAATTCGGACCAACACCCCCTTCACCATTCTGTCCGTGGCAAGCTGCACATTTCGTAATGTAACTGCTTTTACCTTTCAAAATATCTGTTGCATCTGTTAAAGCTACTACCGAATTTTCATCAACATTAGAAGCGGTTCTTTTTAGCATAGCAGTTTTCTCAATTTTAGCTTGAGCAATGGCGTTATCATATTCCATTAATTGTGTAGGGCCAGCTCCAAATTGATAATATGCTATATATACCACACTGAAAAGAATAGTAGCGTAGAACATATAAACCCACCAAGGAGGTAAACTATTATCAAGTTCAACAATACCATCGTAGTTATGGTCTGTTGCTACTTCCGATTCTCTTTCTAAAGGAACAGATTTAGTCATGCGTTTCATAATTGCCGACCAGGACCATTTAGATTCAGTAGCAGATTTATACCCTAAGCTTACAAGCATATGTTGTAAAATTGAGTACAGGTAAAGGATTACAAATAATTCAATAAATACCACTACGCTTAATACAATAATTGTATTGGGATCTAATCCACCTATTACTGCTTGTGTTGTAGTATTAGTAAGGGTGGTGGTTTGTGCGTTTGCTGGTTGGTAAGCGAACAAAATTAGTAGTAAAATTAATCCTGCACCTTTTCCAATTTTCTCAGATAATTTATTATTTACTAAGCCAACAAGTACAGAGCCGATGGCAACAATTACGAGTAGTAAACTTATAATTGCAAATGCGTACACCCAAAATAAAGGGCTCGACCATAATGATACACTTTCTGCTACCGGAGCAACTGCAACTCCAGGTGTTTGTGCATAGGTACTAAATATCATCATCATAAAAAACATGAACAATGCAATACTTTTTACGCATGTATGACTAATGAGATGGATTAACTTATTCATATTTGCTGTAGTTAAGGTTATCATCATTATTATCTAAAGGCATATCGCTCATTTTTTTGATGTAATTTATATCTGATGTTACCACATAAATAATTAGCGAAGCAAAAAAGAGGACGAATATTATCAGTGAAATCATCGGGTAAATTTCAACGTTTACAATGTCACTGAGATAGTTTATAAATTTCATATCAAGTATACTTTTGAATTGATTTATTATTTCATTTTGATATCGGTACCCATTCTTTGTAGGTAGGCAATCATTGCTACTATTTCTTTTGTAGGTACTGTTTTAATTCCAGCGTCGGCTAAATTTTTAACAATAGAATCTGCTTGATGCATTAAATCTTTGTTAGCAATTTGATCGTACCCATGCGGATAAGGAACACCAAGAGTTTGCATGGCTCTAATTTTCGCAGCAGTTGTGCTAGTATCTAAATCATCGTCGAGCATCCAAGCATAATTAGGCATAATAGAACCAGGCGACATTGAAGTAGGTTCTAGCATGTGGTTATAATGCCAAGAATCGGGGTATTTGTTTCCGATACGATGTAAATCCGGACCAGTACGTTTAGAACCCCATTGGAATGGATGGTCGTATACAAATTCGCCCGCTTTAGAATATTCGCCATAGCGTTCTGTTTCCGAACGGAACGGGCGAATCATTTGCGAGTGGCAAGTATAACAACCTTCACGTATGTATAAATCTCTACCTTGTAACTCTAAAGGACTATATGGCTTTACACTAGCAATTGTTGGGATATTACTTTTTACTAAGAAGGTAGGAATCATTTCAACAGCTCCACCAATTAAAATTACTACTAAACTTAGAATCATTAATTGAGTAGGACGACGCTCGATCCAACGGTGCCAATGTTCACCTTTATGCGTTGCATAATCTTTTGTTAATGCACGAGCTTCAGCTTCTTC
>JBILKW010000149.1:0-5458 GCA_044376465.1 Sphingobacteriales bacterium
TAAACCAACGAGATGTGTTTAAAATTTTTGCACCCTTACTTGCTACTCCGCTTAAATAGCTAGCGTTTACTGGTATATCAGCACTATCAATAGCTATGCTCATGCGAACTCTGCGTTCTATTGCGCGCTGTGTTAAATAAGCGGATGGATTATTAAGTTGATAAGGCGAATTTGCTTTGTCTTTGAAAAATACAACGTATCGATCTTGTGCAATTGCATTTATTGCACACATTAAAAATAATAAAGCAAAAAATATTTTTTTCATAACTATTGTTTGTGTGCTAATGTAACGATACTTCCCGACTTTATTTCTCCTGAACTAATGTCTTTTTTTACAGATTTGTAATACCCATACGATATTCCAATTCCTTGTACATAATGCTCTTCTGTTTTGTATTCTTCAATTAGATTTTTTTTATCGAGCTGTATTACTTTTACTTTTTTCCTGATTCCGTTTGCAAAATTAACAGTGCCCAAACTATCAATGTAGTATTCTTGATACAGACCTGTTTGGTATTGGTTGCCGTTCCATCTGCTATCTTTTGTAAATAAATACGGAAGTAAATAGTTATTTCTTAGTTCTTCGTTTTTAAGAATGCCAATCGACTTGCTTTTGCTTATTGTATAATTTTTTAGGTATGTATATTTTACATCATCATATGAAATAAAACGTTCAAACCGATACACAATTTGATCGCCGATGGTATCAATATCAAGTACAGAATCCTTATACATAAATTCAATAGTATCTATGTTGTTGATAAAATCGTTATAAATGATAGAATCCCCCATGTACATTATTTTTGAGTTTAAGTAATAGTTAAAAAACTCATCAGAGTTAGTAGCTAAAGTTGTGTCACCTGGGCGATCGTCCTTACAAGAAATTACAAACAATAAACAAATGTAAACGGAACAAAGCTTGAAATTGTTTTTCATTACGCTCTAGAAATTATGCCTCCACCTATTAAATCGTTGCCATCATAAAACACTGCCGATTGGCCAGGAGCTAATCCGGAAACGGGCTCTAAAAAGTCGACAATAATCTTGCCATCCTTCTCGTATATCATGCTAAGGGTACCTTTGTCTTTATACCTAATTTTTGTGATGGCTTCTATGGGTTGTACAATAGATGAGTGTTTTACTAAATTATAACCACTTACTATCGCTTGAGTTTTTTGAAGCTCTTCGTACTTTCCTAATACCACCTTATTTTCTTCAGGCTTAATTTCTAATACAAACATGGGTTCCCCGAGTGCAATCTCTAAGCCCTTGCGTTGGCCTACGGTATAAAAAGGATATCCTTTATGTTTGCCAATTACGGTTCCATTGCTTAACACAAATTCGCCCCCAGCTACTTCTTTTTCGAGCGTAGGTACTTGGTGTTTTAAAAATGCACGATAATCATTATCTGGCACGAAACAGATTTCATAGCTTTCACTTTTTGCAGCCAATTCTTTTTGCCCCATGTCTATCGCCATTTGTTTAATTTCCGACTTATGGAATTTGCCAAGAGGTAACATAGTGCGCGCTAAATTTGCTTGCGAAACTCCCCATAATACGTAACTCTGATCTTTGTTCTCATCTTTACCCTTAGAAATTACATGTCTTCCATTCTCGTTACGGATGTTTGCATAATGTCCGGTTGCAATATACTCGCAGTCTAACAAGTTCGCTCTCTTTATAAGTGCTTCCCATTTTATATGAGTATTGCAAAGTACGCAGGGGTTAGGTGTTCGGCCAGCAAGATACTCATCAATAAAATTATCGATTACAAAATTGCCGAACTCTTCTCGTATATCTAAAATATAATGTGGAAATCCATATTGCACTGCCAAGGCCCTGGCATCGTTTATAGAATCTAAACTACAACAGCCCGTTTCTTTAGAGCTACTGCCAGAACTGGCATAGTCCCAGGTTTTCATGGTAATACCTATTACCTCATACCCTTGTTCATGTAGCATTACAGCCGCTACCGAGCTATCTACGCCACCACTCATGGCAACGAGTACTCTTCCTTTTTTGTTCATTCTATTTAATTGCCTAAGGTTCAAAGCCTTGGAATTTTGATTAATAGTGCAAAGATAGGGAATTTTGCGAACTAACGAATTTGCGAACTAACGAATTTGCGAACTGGCGAATTTTCGAACTAGCAACTAATTAAGCTAACCATGTTCCTCCACGAGCACACGAGCACACTAGCATACTAACTCACTAACCTTGTGCCCTAGACGAGATTCGAACTCGTAAGCCTTGCAGCGCCACCCCCTCAAGATGGTATGTCTACCAATTTCACCACTAGGGCAATAAAAAAACCGCTCAATTTATAAGCGGTTACAAATTTATAAAAATATTGTGCTCTCTGTTATTTTTTCTTGGAATAGTCCAATGATTAAGACTTTATTCTGTTTTTTTCTTTCGCAAGGTTTTAACGCCATAGGCTACACCAGCAGCTGCTAACAAAGCAATGCCACTATCAATAGGTGCATCAGGGTCGCCACCTGGATCAGGCCCTGGATCTTGTGCATTGGCTGCGAAGCTGCACACAACTAGTAGTGCCGTAGCAATTAAAGAGAGTTTAAATCTTTTTTTCATTTTTCGTGTATTCTTCTGATGAATTAACTTCGGTATTATTTCTGTTAAGCAATATTTAGTAACAAATATAAGCCTTTTTCTAAAATACTTTTGTTAATATTTTCTATTCTATTGATGCCTTATTTCAGGCTTGTACTGTTGCATCTCTTTGGCTTTTCAATGCTAAATACAGTATTATGATTGTAAACGCAAAGTTGAAAATAAAATGATGATACGGAAAGCAGCTTAAGTAGTGAGCCGTTTATGGGAAATTCTATTTCATATAACATTGCAAGGCTTAGGTGTGAGTACTTAACAGTTTGTTGTAAAATAAAAATACCCTGAATGTACAGGGTATTTCTGAGAGAGTTCAATTAAATTAACAACAACATTGATCACTTATCAATGAATATGCCAAAGTACCAAAAGGGTAAATGCTTGATTTATTTGCAATATTTAAGAATTAAGTAGTTGTATAAATTCCATTTTTGGGAAAAATAAGCTCTTTTTGAGAAGGGTATTTTTTCATTTTCCCGTCCTAAATCATCTATAGGTACTCTTTCGGTAAGCTGCAACGGATGCTGCCCATGTATGATTGAAATTATTTTAGGGTCAATATTCAAGGTTAATGAAAATAACATATGAACAGTTGATAAAAAAAAATCTCGAATTCAAAGAACTCGAGATTTTTTAAGTCGGGGTGGCAAGATTCGAACTTGCGACCTTCTGGTCCCAAACCAGACGCGATAACCGGGCTACGCTACACCCCGAATGTTAAGGGTTTGCAAAAATAGTAATAAAAACCGTTTTTGCGTACATTATTTCAAATTAATCATTATCAATTGATTTCAAACAGATTAATTTGCGGTGAGGGAGGGATTCGAACCCTCGGTACCCTTTTGGGGTACGACGGTTTAGCAAACCGTTCCTTTCGGCCTCTCAGGCACCTCACCAATGGGAGCGCAAATATAGTGTTTAGAGAATACTATGCAAAAAAATAATAGATGCCATTACCATCTACTTGAATTTCAATGGTTAAAAAAAATAGCTGTTTGCAGAACTAAATCATGTGAAACATTTGCATTATTCAGCTTAAACTTGTTTATTTGCGCCCTAATTGGTTCGGTAGCTCAGCTGGATAGAGCAACGGTTTTCTAAACCGTAGGTCATAGGTTCGAATCCTATCCGGACTACCAAAAAGCTCAACTTTAGTTGGGCTTTTTTTGTACATTCTTTCATACAATTTTTTAGCGTGTTGCAAACCGACTCTTTAGTCTGTTCTATTTTTATGTTAGCAATTAGCCTATAAATCCTCTAAAATACTACTAATTGTAGTGTCAAAACATCTATTTTCTATCACTTTTAGTATTATTTTCCACACACATTCAATAATGTAACGAAAATGTTCCATTTGGCACTTGTTTTGCATATATTAGCTGTTTAAATCAAAACTTCTTATGAAGAAATTTATTATCAGTGTATTTTTTGTTTCAATTGCGTATTTTTTATTGTCAATGCCTCAATCATTTGCTTCACATTTGGCTGGTGGAGAAATTACATGGAAATGTGTTACAGAAGCAGGTAAAAGCAAATATGTATTCAGGTTAGTGTTATACCGCGATTGTACAGGTATAGATGGCCCGGACAATACGCAAACCATTCAGATTGATAACTTAAACGGAACTTTAAACCCTGGCTTAAATACCGGTAGAATTACCGCAGATGGGGAGATCAATGTTAAATTTATTTACAGTCGTGATATTTCTCCTTCATGCAGTTTTGGTACCGCTGGTCCCTTGGTTTGTGAAGATAGAGACCAAGGCGCGATAGAAAAATTTTTTTATGAGTCGGACCCCATAGATTTTACGGGAGTTTTACCCCCTACAGACCCTAATACTCCTTTTGTATTTTCTTGGAATACCTGTTGTAGAAATGGTGGTATTGTGAATATTAAAAATGGAAATTCGGGTGGGGAGTCCATGTATTTAATAGCAAAAATGTATCCGTATTACCCAAATGGTTCAACAACTGCAGCCCCGGTTAGTTCTTGTTTTGATAATTCGCCAGAATTTACGGAGCCACCAGCCGCAATTTTATATACAACCGGTTTGGATTTTGTTTTTAATAACAATGCAAACGATGCAGATTTGGATAATTTATACTACAGCTTTGCAGACCCTGTTGTTAACTTGTCTGAAACATTGGCCGAAACCTGGGATCCAACTGCATGGTGGACAAATTATCCGTATTATAATTCTACCAATCCCTTTGGTTTATTGCCTACTCAATATTCATTTAATAATTTAACAGGAGAGTTTTCGTTTAAGCCTATCCAGAACGGAAGTTACGTTACTGCATTCAAAGTTATATCTTATAAATGCGACCAAAAAGTAGCTGAGGTATACAGGGATTTTCAAAGTAAGGTTTTAATACCGGATGAAAATCAAAATACAAATCGTTTTCCAACGGTTATTCCTCCGTTTAAAAGACCCAGTGGAACCCCTTCTAATGAATTTAGTGTGATTGCGGGTAAAGATATGTTAGTGCCAATAGTAATTAGAGATTCCACTGCAGGTGGTTTAGGCATTAGCCCACAGAGCATAGAACTTTCTGTAAATGGAATTGCAATGGGTACTGCAAATGCTGATACCGCAGTTGGTTGCCCATTTCCTCCTTGTGCTATTTTAACTCGAAATAAAAAAAATTATACCTTTTCACCCTCAAACCCTGCACCTACGATAATCCAAAACATTCCGGGCGAAGTGTTTGGCTATGGATATGAATTAGGTGCCTCTTACGGCGCTGTCGTACAAGATACTGTTTGGATGTACTGGCCTACTTCTTGTTCAAATTTAAATAAAAAAGATAATTGTAACGGATTAGAATC
>JBILKW010000150.1:0-5454 GCA_044376465.1 Sphingobacteriales bacterium
AGATGGCAACATCGAAACCATGTACAATACCAAAGGCAATGCGAAGTACAATGGGAAAACGGTGAAGCCGGTGGAGAGTATGATGTGGAAGAATTCGTTTTAATGGAATCAAGAATTAAGTATTAAGAATTAAGTATTAAGAAAGTTACTTCGTCTCTTAATACTTAATACTTAGTAATAACTAGAAAAATATGAAGCAACTATTTACAATACTCCTGCTACTAAGCAGCATCATCACGCAAGCCCAAATAGGCAACTACAACGGTAAGCCACGTTATTCATTTAAAGCGGTACGTGTGGGTGATACCATAGGTAGTTTTGTAGTAGAAATGTACCCAACTATTGCCCCAAAGCATGTGCGTAATTTCGATAGTTTAGTGTTTGCAAAGTTTTACGATTCATTGGCCTTTCATAGAGTGATACCAGGCTTTGTAATACAAGGTGGCGATCCTAATTCTAAAAATGGTCCACGTAGTACTTGGGGACAAGGGCAATCGTGGCAGAAAGATATACCGGCAGAGTTTAATCCTATTTCGCATCAGCGCTCTATATTTTCGGCAGCACGAGCAGCCGACCCAAACAGTGCCAACTCACAATTTTTTGTTTGCGTAGCCGCTGCAACTAATCTGGATAATAATTATACAGCCTATGGAAAAGCAATTTCTGGAATGAACGTAGTGGATAATATTGTAGCATCATCTAGAGATGCAGTTGATAACCCATTGCAAAAAATTGAAATGTTTGTTACACGAATTGCTGATGATACCACGAACATGCCTACTCCTGCAAATATTATTCAACCGGTAAATAATGCAACAGGAATTTCTGGAACGTATCAGTTTAAATGGAATGCATTAGCGGGAGCATTAATTTACGAATTAGAAATTTCTCGCGATGCAAATTTTGCAACTATTGATACAGTAATTAAAACCAATAAATTATTTGTTGTAGTACCAAGTTTACAAGCAGGAGAGCTACAATACTATTGGAGGCTACAAGCAAACAACGGAGGATATAAAAAAGCTACAGAGATAAGAACATTTACCACTGGAACATTTCCTCCTAACCTAGTACTGCCAACAAACAATCAAGTATTAACGGTTAATCAAGTAATGTTTAACTGGAATGGTGTAGCTTCTGCAAGTTCATATAAATTACAAGTGGCTACCAATCCGAATTTTACTTTAGCATCCATTAAAGTGGAAGAAGATAGCATTGCAAGAACATCTATTGTAAAAAGCTTAGAGCCTAATAAAAAACATTTCTGGAGAGTAGCATCCGAAATTAATGGAATTGCAGGAGCCTATTCGCCGGCCTTTGCCTTTACAACTGGTGTAGCCGTAGGACTAGCATCCGAAGAAAATAAAATTATTTCTATTTACCCCAACCCTGCAAGCACCGAATTATTTGTAGAAGGCTTAGAAAATTTCGAATACAAAATTTACGATCGCATTGGCAAATTAGTACTTGGTGGTACAAGCGCCGGAACTGCTGTAAACATTAGTGGTTTAGAGGCAGGAATGTATTTGCTAAAAACGGATAAAGGGATTTCGAGGTTTTTGATAGAGTAGTATTTATCACCGCTCCTCAAATCGATTTCCCATACATACTAGATTCGGAAAAACTTATTTGTTACTCAACGGGAAAAGGACAGCGTAGTTGAGGGGCGGTGATAATCTGATAAAGGTCTCCGATTCCTATAAAATCTGTTCTTTCGGTTTAACAGATTTTCGGCCTTTCGTAAAATCGCTAGTTCGCTAGTTCGCTAGTTCGCTATTTCGCTAGTTCGTCCTTGTTACTCTCCTCAACCCCGCCTTCGCCTTGCTCTCAAAACTATTCTTATATTCTTCGTTTTTCATTTTTAAACACATAGCATAATACTCGGCTGCTTTTGCTTTTTGTTTGCGAGTCTCGTAAATATTACCTAGTCGGAAAGAAGAGCTAACTGCATATTGATATTTCAAATCCGTGCCTTTGGCAATGGTTGCTGTATAAAAAATAATTGCTTGATCGGTGTTGTTTAGTGCTTGTTGTATGGTTCCCATTCTGAACAAGTATTCTACTTTATCTTTTGTAAGCGGAATGTTATCTAATTTTTTATCGGTAAGTACATCGAGTGCTTTTTTATAATAACCACCATCATAATAAAACTTAGCTTTTAACAAAGGCAGCTCGGGGGCATGAGTTTCGGAAGCATGCATTACCGCCGACTTATCTCGATCGGAAATGGCCTGGCCACGCACTTTGCAGAGGCCTGCATAAGCATTGTATTTATCAATATTTCCTTTAAGTAAATAGTAGTACGCAATTTTTAAATACGAATCTTTTACATTAAAATTTCCTTCGTAGTTTTTTAAATACGTTTCGAAATAGTTCACTGCATCGTTATCAAATCGGTATTGCTTTGCACATGCAAGCAAATAATCTAAGTGGTGGAAACTACAATACGCTGCCGACTTTGGCCTGTTAACAAGCAGGTCTATGGCATCGTCGGCATGACCGAAGCGAAGTGCAACGTTAGCACAAATGTAAATTTTTAGAAGGTTAGTGTTGGGTATACTCGCTGTATTTCGTACAACCGTTTCGTAAATATTTGGTGTGTTTTCTACGGTAAGTTGTATTACACTTAAAAAGAAAATAGTTTCTGCTGTAAAGTAAGAATAATTGGAACTAGGTAGTTTATTTTTTAATCGCTCTAACATCTCAATACCCTCTTGTATATTGCCTTTTAGACCTATGGTGCTCAATGCCCATTTATATTCTTCGGGAACTAAGCCAACTAAACTATAGAGTAAAGCAAAGCTTTTTTGATTTGGTAAAAAGTCGGGAAATTTCTTTCTATTTTCTTCTAAAAGTTTGTACGCTTTTTGCAATTCGTATACGCCAGTAACATACTCTTGGTATTTAAAACGGTTTATGCAACTTTGTAAATTTATTTCGGCAATAGCGTATAAGTACCAAGGAGAATTTTTTTGCACATCTTTTTCTATTTTTAGAATATTCGCCGACTTTTTATTTTTAAAATATTCAAACGATGCGTTTGTTTCGGTGGTAAGTACTTTAAAAAAGTCGATGTAATTTTCGAGCAAAATGGTAATGTTATTACTCGGATTTATTTTTCGTTCGGCATTAAGAAATGTTTGGCCCTCATTTAGTCTTAGGCTGATGATGCTGTTATATGCCTTTATGCAATTATCGTTAAATGAAAAGTCGGCCAAGGTAATATTGGGCAACAAGAGTAGCGCGAATAGGTAGAGGAGTAACCGCATAGACGAAAAAAAAACGATTCCATGAAGATAGGAATCGTTTTTTATAATGAATAATTATTTTTATGTAAACAGATTATGCTTCTGCTTCTTGAGGCACAAAGTTATCGTCAACTAATATACGTCCGCAATGCTCGCATACTATAATTTTTTTATGCTGACGAATGTCTACTTGACGTTGTGGAGGTATTTGGTTAAAGCAACCACCGCACGAATCGCGCTGTATGGTTACCACAGCTAATCCATTCTTAGCGTTTGTTCTAAGTTTATGGTATGCAATTAATAAACGCTCTTCAATGTCTTTCTCCGCTTTTGCTGCTTTTTTGTTTAGGGCTTCTTCGTCTTTCTCAGTTTCCTTGGTAATTTTATCAAGCTCTGCTTTCTTCAGATCTAAGTCGCCTTGACGATCTACTAATGCAGTTTGAGCGTTCTCTAATACTTTGGTTTTGCTTCCAATTTCGAAAGTGTATTCTTTAATTTTCTTTTCAGCCACTTGAATTTCTAATCCTTGGATTTCGATTTCTTTCGTTAAAGCTTCAAACTCACGGTTATTTTTAACATTATTTTGTTGCTCTTCGTATTTTTTAATTAATGCAGTAGCTTGTTTCATCAATGCTTTTTTACTTGCGATGTTTTCTTCAAACTCAGCAATGTCTTCTTTAATTTTAGAAATACGAGTTTCTAAACCCGCTACGTCATCTTCTAAATCAGCAACTTCCATTGGTAATTCACCACGTATGGTACGAATCTTATCAATCGAAGTATGGATGGTTTGTAATTCGAATAAGGCTTTGAGTTTTTGTTCTACGGTTGCTTCCATTTTATAAATCTGTTTCTTTATCCTTTACATACTGTAAAAAACCGGATTGGTATTACATTTTGTAAGGCAGATGGCAAAGGTAGGAAATTTTTTTTGAATATTTTCCATTAACAAATCCATCGTAAACTGCTCACTTTCATAATGCCCAACGTCGCAAATCAGTATTTTTCTTTCGGCATCAAAAAACTGATGGTACTTATAATCGGCTGTAACAAAGGCATCTGCACCTGCTTGCATTGCTTTTTTCAGTAAAAAGCTGCCCGAACCACCACAAACCGCTACTTTTTTAATTTTTTTCTCCAATAAAGCGGTATGTCTTACAACCGTAGCTTGTAAACCGTATTTCAGCAGCTCCAAAAAGTCCTTTTCAGTGCTTTCTTCTACCAAATCACCAATCATGCCCGAACCCACTTCTTGGTGTGCATTGCTAATTTCGAGTATTTCATAGGCCACTTCTTCATAAGGGTGGGCGGCAAATAAAGCCCTTAACACAGCACCTTTTAATCGGCTCGGAAAGATCACTTCAATTTTAGTCTCGGGCTCTGTATGTTGTACATGATGTTCGCCTACATACCCATTGCTACGTTCATTGCCTTTAAATGTGCCATAACCTTCGGCATTAAAACTGCATTCGCTATAATTTCCTATCTGACCGGCACCAGCATCAAATAAGGCCTTGCGTACTTCGGCAGCCTGATCATGTGGAACAAAAGTTTGTAATTTACTTAATAAACCTGTTTTAGGTTCTAGTATTTCTACATTCACCAAACCCAAACGCTCTGCAATCTTCGCATTTACCCCATGCCTCACATTGTCTAAATTAGTATGGATGGCATAAATGGCAATGTCGTGTTTAATGGCTTTCATCACCACTTTTTCTATATAATTGCTCCCGTTAAACTTCTTCAATCCGCTAAATACAATAGGGTGATGAGAGATGATCAGGTTCGCACCAGTTTCAATAGCTTCGTCTACCACCGCCTCTACACAATCTAAACTGATGATGGCTTTTTTAATTTCCATTTCGCCGTTACCCACTATCAATCCCGAATTATCATACGATTCTTGGTACGCAAGCGGAGCGATGGATTCTAGGTAAGAAGTGATGGTGGAGAGTTGCATGCTGAATTGTGAGTTGTGAGTTGTGAGTTGTGAATTGTGAGTTGTGAGTTGTGAGTTGTGAGTTGTGAATGGATGTGCTATTTGGCAAAGTAAGTTTTTTTTAGTTAAATTTAAAAATCATATATAAAGCAAGCAATTATAAACTAGTAAACTTTAGCAAAGCACATAATTCACAATTCACCACTCACAATTCATAAAAATGGTTACAATCGCAGTATATAACCTCAAAGGAGGAGTTGGCAAAAC
>JBILKW010000033.1:0-15984 GCA_044376465.1 Sphingobacteriales bacterium
TACCAGAAGGTTCTAAAATAAAAAAGAACAACCATGCGAGTGCTTGGCACATGGATTTAAATAAAGATGTGCGCAGTTTAATGAGTGTAGAACCGAATGCAGAATGGTTTGAAACTTCGAACCATGAGCTAGGGCATATTTATTATTACATGACTTATACCAATGCCGATGTACCGCCCTTGTTAAGAGGTGGAGCAAACAGAGCTTACCATGAAGCCATGGGAAGTTTAATGGGATTGGCTGCTACACAAAAACCATTTTTAGTGCAAAGAGGATTGGTAGATTCGAATGCGAAAGTAGATCAGGTGCAAAACTTATTGAAAGAAGCGTTGAATTATGCAGTGTTTATACCTTTTGCAGCGGGAGTTATGAGTGAGTTCGAAAAATCTTTGTATACAGATAATTTACCTGCCGATCAGTTCAACAAACGTTGGTGGCAATTGGTAAAAGAGTATCAAGGCGTAGTACCTCCGAGTGAAAGAGGCGAGGAGTATTGTGATGCAGCCACTAAAACACATATAAACGATGATGCAGCGCAATATTATGACTATGCTTTATCATACGTAATCTTATTCCAATTACACGACCATATTGCAAAGAACATTTTGAAGCAAGACCCACGTGCTACGAATTATTGGGGCAACCAAGAAGTTGGAGCCTTTTTAAAATCTATTATGTACCCGGGAGCATCTAAAGATTGGAGAGCAGTATTGAAAGAAAAAACCGGTGAAGATTTAAATGCAAAAGCGATGGTATCTTACTTTGAACCATTGATGCTGCATTTAAAGGAAGTGAATAAGGGTAGGAAATATACGATGTGATCGAAAGCTTGCTTAAAGATACTTGAAGAACACCAAATGAAAAATTATTTACACATTAATTTTCTTCTTTTTTTTCTGCTCAATATTTTGACATATGAAAGTATCGCCCAAATACATTACGGTGTAAATAAATTTACCGAATACAGAAGAGGAACAATCCCCATTATTATTTCGGTACCACACGGTGGCCTCGTTGCTCCAGATAGTGTTCCTGATAGAACGTGTAATAACCCTACAACCGTTACCGATGCCAATACCATAGAGCTTGCTTTGCGCATCGACTCTAGTTTTTATGACTTAACGGGCTGCCACATCCATTTGGTGATTTGTAATTTGAAACGTACCAAAGTAGATTGTAATAGAAATTTATCGGATGGTGCATGTGCCCAAACCCAAGCGGTGCAGGCATGGCAGGACTTTCATGATTTTATAGATTCTGCACAAGCCATAGCTTTGGCCGAAAATAATAACAAAGCTTTTTACATCGATTTACACGGGCACGGAAAAGCACAACAACGATTAGAACTAGGTTATTTATTGAGCGATAATGCCTACGAATTGAGTGATAGTATACTAAATACAAACACCTATATTAACCGTAGTTCGTTGAAAAACTTAGTGAGTACGAATGTAAGTACCAGTAAACATGCAGAACTTTTGCGTGGCGATTTTGCATTAGGTACCATGCTCGGTAATGCTGGCTTTCCCTCAGTTCCAAGCAAACAAATTCCGAAACCAGATACCACTACCAATTATTTTGATGGAGGTTATAATACCGAAAATTATACCAGCAAAGTACCCGGAAACATAGTAAATGGATTGCAAATAGAATGTAATAATGCAGGGGTTAGAGACAATGCCATCAATAGAAAACGATTTGCTGATTCGCTAGCCATAACACTTATCAATTATTTAAGCTACCATCAGAATATACCTTTTAACAATTGCCCAAGCACAGGAATAGAAAATAATAAATCTGCCGAATTTGTACTCTACCCGAATCCAGCATGCGAGTTTCTTTATTTAAAAAATGAAGCGAATACGGTTATCTATTCATTAGAAATTTTTAATACACAAGGGGTTTGTCTGAAGAATATTGAAATGGTAAATGGGAGTGAAATAACAGAAATACCCCTTACTAATTTATCAAATGGACTATATTTACTAAAGATACATAGCAATAAAGGCTCTAATATTATTAAATTTAGATTAAACCAATAAGAATGAAAAAGAAAAACATTTACTTACTATTTTTCTCTGGCTTATTTAGTTTAATCATAACCGGATGTTGTGATAACTCTCCACAAGACCATACTAATTTTTGACTTCAATATAAAAATGTGTATGCAGAATTGTTGAATAGCTTAGGTATAAATAATAAACATGTTGGTACGCAAAGTAACTAGTTGGATAATTATTATAACACTGATTTCAGCATTGGCAGGCTCTGCATCTGCTTTGTTTTTATGGTTACTTGACTTAAGTACGCAATACCGCGAACAACATTACAACCTAATTTGGTTTTTGCCTATTGCAGGTTTGGTTATGGGTTTACTTTATCAAAAATATGGTGATAGGGTAGAGCTTGGAAATAAACTCATCTATAACGAATTTAAAAATCCACAAGAGAAGATTCCTTTTCGCATGGCACCCATGGTATTTATAAGCACCTTACTTTCTCATTTAGTTGGCGCTTCTGTAGGCAGAGAAGGCACAGCTGTACAAATGAGTGCTAGCATTGCCGATCAGTTTACAAATCTATTTAAACTAAGTCAACGCGACCGAAAAATGCTTTTAGTAATTGGCATCAGCGCTGGTTTCGCTTCTGTTTTTGGAACACCCTTAGCAGCAAGTATTTTTGCTATCGAAGTATTTCATGATAGGAAATACGAATACAAATTTATTATACATAGCTTGTTAGCAGCCTATATTGCACACTATGTATGTTTGGCTTGGGGCATACATCACTCTACCTATTCCATAGCAATTGTTCCTGCCTTAAATTTGATGAATATATTTTGGAGTGTTATTGCCGGTATTGTTTTTGGTTTAATAGCTTATTTATATTCACAAACCTTTCATGTTTTTTCTAGCATCAGTAATAAAATAAAAATAACTGCACTTCGTCCTTTTATCGCTGGTCTCGTAATTATTATATTTTATTATTTTTTCGATTTGCGTAAATTCATGGGCTTAGGGTTGCCAAGTATTAGCAGCTCTTTTGTTGAGCAAATGAATTCTTACGATTTTCTAATTAAACTTTTACTCACTTCTTTTACCATAGCATTCGGTTTTAAAGGAGGTGAGGTTACACCATTATTTTTTATTGGTGCCACATTCGGCAACGTGCTCATTTGGTTTATTCCTTTACCCATGTCGCTACTCGCAGGCATGGGCTTTGCTGCAGTGTTCGCTGGGGCTACCAATACTCCCTTGGCCTGCATACTAATGGGAGCAGAGCTTTTCGGGCTAGAGAGTATTTTCTACATAGCGATTGCGTGTGTGGTGGCATTTTTGTTTTCTGGGAAAAAGTTGTGAGTTGTGAGTTGTGCAACCATTTTCAAAATACTAATACCCTGCCTAAATTCACCCACTCAATTTTGCTATGCCACATTCAAGTCAGACAACTCACAACTCACAATTCACAACTCACAATTCACAACTCACAACTCAACACGCAATTTCTACCCAAATCATTCGTTATCTCTAAAAAACCCCACGACATGAATTAAAGCTCTACTTGCTAAATTCAATCACATGTCTAAAAACACCAACATCTACGATAACAATTGGATTGATATCGTATTCGAAAATCGTAACCATGAGTATGGTGCTTATCAAATTAGAAAAAGTAGTAATCGGAATTCCATTCTGGGGATTGTAGGAATGTTTTCCTTCTTAGGCCTAGCATTTGGTGCGATACTGCTTTTTAGCTCTTTTAAAGACAAGTATATAGATGCACCGTCTATTTCCATGCCTCAAGACACTTTCTTCATCCTAAGGCCTGAAATGTTTCCAATTGAAGAACCAGAAATTGAAATCATCCCTGCAAGTGCTGGTTTTGCTGTACCCGAAGAAATAGAAAGTATTGCATTAGTTGAACCAGAAATTGTGGTAGATAATTCCATTCCTTCCGAATTATTGCCACCAACCCAAGAGGAGATGGCTGGTAAAACAATTGCAAGTACTACTAATACCGAAGGTACAGGTGGCGAAAATGCCGAACCTACAGAAGGAGCAGGTGCTGGAGGAGATGGTACTGGAACAGGAACAGGTACAGGAATTGGATTACCAAATGAAATAGGTTTTACAGCCGCAATAATGCCAGAATTTCCAGGTGGTGAACAAGCTTTGTTGAACTATGTAAAATCAAAATCAAAATTTACACAGACGGCTCGCGAAAATAATATTTCTGGAACCATGTACGTGAGCTTTGTTGTAAATGAAAAAGGCAAAGTGGTACTATCTAAAATTGAACGTGGCTTAGGATTTGGAATGGATGAAATGTTGCTGAACGTAGTCAACACATTGCCAGATTTTACTCCCGCAGAGCAAAACGGACGTAAAGTGAAGATTAGGATGATGCTGCCGGTAAAGTTTGAACTGAACTGAACTGACGAATTTACGAACTAGCGAACTAGCGAATTTGCAAGGGTGCGGCAAAGTTGCGTTTCGCTATTTCGTAAATTCGCTAATTCGCTAATTCGCTAATTCGCTAATTCGATTAAGGTATGAGTAAATTCAACAAGGTTCCGGTGCCTTCACTCACCATGTTCCATTGTTCAAAAGGAAATTCGATGGCAGCGGTGCCCGATGTGGGTAAATGCCCGATGTTTATATTGCATAAATATTCGATGGCAAATTCGAAGGCTGGATTATGACCTGTAAGCAAAACACAATCAAATTGCGGTTCTATTTCATTAATCACTTTTAACAAACTAGCCATACTTGCTTCGTAAATACTATCGTTTAATTCGATTGTTTTTTTATCTATAGAAAATGTTTTGGCAAAAATTTTAGCAGTTTGGTAAGCTCTTTCTGCCGGACTACTAATTATATGTTGAGGTATTAATATTTTTTTGAGTTCTTCTGAAACCCTTTCTACATCGGACTTTCCACGCTCCACCAATTTTCTTTTGAAATCGTATATTCCAAAATCTGCTTTTTCAGCTTTACCATGTCGTGCGAGTAGGAGTGTTTTCATTTTATTCGTTTGCCATTTTTACCAAATTTGGGATGTCTTGTTTTTCCATGCAGTTAAAATGTTTCTTAGGGCAATTAACATGTCCGATTTTACTACATGGGCGGCAACTGAGCCCCTTTACTTCAAAGTTAGTATATTCTGTTTGATAAGGGTACATTCCAAATTCTGGGATGGTATTGCCCCATACCATTAGTATTTTTTTCTTAAATGCCGATGCAATGTGCATTAATCCAGTATCGTTACTTACCACTACATCGGCTTGTTTTACTAAAGATGCCGACTCGTTGATGCTGTATTTACCGCATGAATTGTAAATTCTACTTGGATCTATTTGTTCTAATTGCCATGCATTTGCTGCATCGTCTTTTCCGCCCAAAACAATGATAGGTTTGGTACTTTGCTTGCAAAATTTTTCTAATTGATGTATAGGCAATCTCTTCGTACTGTGTTGTGCCCCGATTACTAATGCAATAAATCCATTGCTATATATTGGATCCAGGCTGCGCAAATCAACTTCTTCTTCGGGAGCTATAAAATAGTCTAAACCCTTGTTATCATTACTAATTCCGAGGCTTTTGCAGGTATCAAAATAACGATCCACAATATGAGTTTTAGGTAATCTGTTCCATTTTAAATTTACCATTAACCATTTTTCAATGTTTAATTTATTGAAAGAAAAAGATGGAATGCCTAGTGATTTTTTGAAGCGCAAACTTCTAAGGTTATGATGTAAATCTATAATGTAATCGAACTTTTCTTTTTTTAATTCGGCTATAGTTTTCTCATAAACCGAAGAAATAGTATGTATTTTATGTATGTACGGATTGTTTTTTAATATCGGTACAAAAGCTGTTTTAGTTAGGTAATGAACTTCTGCATTTACCTGCTCTTTCAATGCCCTAACCACTGGGCTTGTAAGCACAATGTCGCCAATAGAACTAAAACGAATAACCAATACTTTCATTTATTTTTTCGATTTAAAATAATCGCCTAATTTATTTTTGTCCCAAGCATTTAAACAAAACTCTTTGCTTAAACCACCTTTCTGCGCTACCATTACACCGTATTTCATATCGTGGTAACCTTCTTTTTTATGGGCATCGGGGTTTATACTTAACAATACTCCTTTTTGCAAAGCATAGTCAATCCAACGCCAATCTAAATCTAATCGCAAAGGGTTCGCATTTATTTCTATGGCCACCATATTTGCTGCACAAGCATCTATTATTAATTGATGGTTGATTGGGTACCCTTGCCTAGCTAACAATAAACGACCTGTTGGGTGCCCGAGCATTGTGGTATAAGGGTTTTCGATGGCTTTTAATAAACGTGTATTCGCTTTTGTTTCATCCATTTTTAAATTAGAATGCACAGAGGCTACAATAAAATCAAATTGCTTTAACAACTCTTCTTCATAATCTAAAGATCCATCATTTAAAATATCAGATTCTATGCCTTTAAAAATATGAAAGTCTGGATATTTTTTATTGAGTTTTTCTATCTCCTCAAATTGTTGTAATAACCTATCGGGTTTTAATCCATTGGCATAAAATGCCGATTGCGAATGGTCACAAATTCCTAAATACTCATAGCCTAACTCTTTACAATACATAGCCATTTCTTCGAGTGTATGTATCCCGTCCGACCATGTACTGTGGTTATGCAAGGAGCCTTTCAGGTCTTCGTTACGTATTAATATTGGTATTTTAGTTTCTTTCGCAAGCTCTACTTCTCTATTGCCTTCACGCATAGGAACTGGAATAAACCCAATTCCTAGGTATTTATAAATATCTTCTTCGGAGCTTATATTTTCTTTTGATATTTTTTCTAAATCAAAATTTGGTAACAAAGCAATATGCTCAACGCTACTATTTTTTATAAAGTTTTGAAGCACCCAATTTTTATCATCAATAAAATAAATAGTAATCGGGCTATTCGTATTCCAATTTCCTTTCCATTCTTGTTGAGCTATCGCACCTTCTATGTTTTCAATACTTTGAAGTGTGTTCGTAATTTCATTAAGTTTTGATAAAGGTGCCGAAAATTCTAAGGCCGTAATTATTTCACAGTTACGAGCCAATTGGCCTACTGCGGTAATATCAATATTGGTTTTTAAATCTGTATAAAATTGTAAGGCATTAGAAAGCAAGAGAGAGCCTTTGTTCATTAAGGTAAACTCTATTAATCTCTTTACTTCTTCTTGAGTTTTGTATCCAAATCCTTTGGCTTCTACTAATCTGTTTTCTATACAAGCATAATACAGTTCGCCAATGTTATCAATGTTTAATTGCTTCCAAATAATTTGAATTTTTTTCGGCCCAAGTCCTTTAATTGCAAGCATTTCAACTAATCCACTTGGTGTATCGGCTTTAAGATTTTCTAATTCGGCAATTGCATTTGTATTGATGAGTTCTAAAATTTTAGCAGCCACACTTTTGCCTACGCCATCAATTTTAGCAAGATCATCTTCTGATTTTTCTGCCAATAGTTCGGCATATTTACCTAGTTTAAATGCAGCATTATTTATTGATTTTATTTTGAATGCATTCCCATCATGAAGCTCCATTAATTGGCCCAATAATTTTAATGCAGAAACAATTTCTTTATTTGTTTTCATGCTTATTCTATTACAGGGCTCATTAATAAACGAGTTTGTAAACCGCTGTTATTTTTTAATTGCTCAAATGTTTTTGCATACGGTAATAATGCTTTATACTCTTGAGGCATCAGGTATAGCTTAGCTTCTTCGGTTAATTGCGACATGAATTTTTGGAACGGATTTGATAGTTCCGGAAAATTAACAATTCGATAGTCGCTCAAATTAGCTTTCTTCACAGCAATATCAATGGCATCTTCTTTATTACCCAACACATCCACTAAACCAATTTTTTGAGCATCGCGACCAGTATAAACGCGGCCTCCAGCTATTCGTAAAACCGCGTTAATTTCAATGTCTCTTCCTTCCGATACCTTTTTAGTAAAGTCCTCGTAAATACGATTTACTTCATTTTGTATAATGTTTCGTTCTGATGGTGTTAATGCTTTGGTATAATTACCCAAATCCGCATACTCCCCAACTTTTACTTGATCGAAAGTGATGCCTAATTTATTTTTGAAGAAATTTTCGGCATTAAATAAAATTCCGAATACACCTATAGAACCTGTAATGGTAGTAGGTTGTGCAACAATGGTATCGGCCGCACAAGCTATTAAATATCCGCCAGATGCTGCAACATCGCCCATTGAAACTATAAATGGTTTTACTTTTTTAGCTAGTATTACTTCTCTCCAAATTACATCCGAAGCCAATGCGCTACCGCCTGGTGAATTAACTCGTAATACAATGGCTTTAACACCCTCGTCCAATCGAGCTTTTCTAATGGCTTTCGATAATGTTTCGGAACCGATGCTCTCTTCGTTTCCATTACCAGAATTAATTTCACCACTTGCGTAAATTACAGCAACCTTGTTTTTAGAAATGGAAACATCTGCTTTTGCCGATTTAGAATAGGCATTCATGTTTATTAAGTTTAAATCTTTAATTGCCGACTTGTTAGAACTCTTTACTAATTGAGCTAACACTTCGTCTTTGTAAGCCAAACGATCGGCTAACTTATATGTAATAGCATCTGTTGCATTTCTTACACTCAAATTTTTGGTCATGTTCGCAACACTGTCTGTATTCATTCCTCTGGAGGTTGCTATGTTACTTACCATGTGATAAAATAGAGAGTTGAGGTAAATAGATACTTGTAATTTGTTTGAATCGCTCATGCGATCGCTCATGTATGGTTCTACCGCACTTTTAAAAGATCCTACACGAATTATTTCCGGTTTAATTTCTAATTTCTCAAATGCATTTTTGAAAAACATATATTGAGAGCTAAATCCTTTTAGTTCTAATAATCCTGACGGATTTAGATAAACACTATCCGCCACAGAAGCGAGGTAATATGCTTTTTGTGAATAAAATTCACTATAGGCATAAATAAATTTATTCGATTTTTTAAAACGTATAAGTGCATTTCTAATTTCTTCTACTGTAGAGAGCCCTGCCTTTATATCATTTACATCAATATAAATACCATCAATATTTGGATCGTCTGCAGCCTTATCAATATTCTCCAAAATTACATTCAAGCCAAGACTAGAACTAAAACCATATTCCTCTAAGCCTTCAAAAGGATTTTCTACACCGCGTTCTACAATTTCATCAGTAAGTTGTATATGGAGTATGCTATGGCTTTTTACCTCCACTTTTTCATTGTCGTTTAAGCTCATAATACTACCTATTACAATCAGAAACCCTACAAAAAGTAATAAAAGGATAGATAAAAATGCACCAATCATGGATGCAAAAACGTATTTAAAAAATTGTTTCATCTTATTAAGAATATATGCAATAATAATAATAAAATCCCTTTATTTTTACGTCAATGAAAGCGATTTTACTTTTAGGCAGCAACCTTGATAATCCACTTATTCAATTGAGAATTGCAACAAAGCAACTTTCGGCATTTGTAAATGTACTTCGTTGCTCATCTGTTTACGTAACAGCAGCATGGGGTAAAACTGATCAAGCCGATTTTTATAACCAAGCACTTGAAATTGAATTTGAAGCATCGCCCTCAGTATTAATGAAAAAAATTATTGAAATAGAACGGTTAATGGGTAGGGAGCGGATAAATAAATGGGAGCCAAGAATTATAGATATTGATATTATTTGTATAGAGGATTTAATTATTAGGGATGAGTTGTTGAGTATACCTCATCCGTATATGCAAGACAGAATGTTTGTGTTAAAACCCTTTGAAGAGTTAACTGATGCTTGGGAACACCCGGTTTTGAAGTTGAATGTGAAAGAGTTAATCTTAAATTGTACTGATAAATTGCAGGTTCGTAGGTTAACAATTGAATAAATTTAGCTAGGTTTGATAAGTAGTTGGGAATAATTTTTCTAAGTAAAATGGCAGAAATTTTCAATCAACGCAGCTGTTTGGTAGCATTTTTGCTTACCTAAAGTAAAATAATCGATATATGAGAAGTATTTTTAGTTTTGTGTTACTTACCGCACTGAGTTTGAGCGCATCTGCTCAATACAATTTTACAAAAATTAGCAATTTAGTAATTGGAAATAATAGGTATTCGAACATTTGGGGCTACACTCAAAACAATAAAGAGTATGCACTATTGGCATGCCAAGGTTCTCAAATCCTTACAGATGCGTGTGCAATAATAGACATTACAAATCCTAGTTTACCAACCACCTTATTTAAGGTTCCCGGTCCGAATTCATTATGGAGAGAAATACGCACTTGGCAACACTATGCTTATGTAACAACAGAAGCTTCTGATAATACTTTTGGGGTAACCATTGTTGATCTGCAATATTTACCCGATAGCATCAAAACAAAACAATACACTGCAAATGGGCTTATAAGCAATGTGCATGCATTGCATATTGAGGATGGATATTTATATTTATATGGAGCAAATAATAGCGTTTCGCAAACTGGCGCATTAATAATTAATTTGGCAGATCCCTGGAATCCAACAGTTGCTGGAGCATACTCTGCGAAATATGTGCACGATGGAATTGTGCGTAACAATAAAATGTACGCAGGTGAAATATTTGATGGTACATTCAGTATTGTGGATGTAACAAATAAGGCTAACCCAGTTACGATTAACGCTCAAGTAACCCCAGATGCCTTTACACACAATACTTGGTTATCCTCAGATAGTAAGTATTTATTTACTACCGATGAGCGCCCGGATGCTTTTGTAACGAGTTATGACATTAGCGACCCCTTGAACATAAAAGAATTAGACAGGTATAGAAGACCACCAGCAGGCGGAGCCATTCCTCACAATACCTATGTATTAAAAGATTCATTAGTAACAGGAACCAATACAGATTGGGTTCACACTTCTTATTATACAATGGGTACTACTATTGTGGATGCAGCAAAACCTGATAATTTAGTTGAAATTGCACATTATGATACAAGTCCTTTATCTGGCAATGGCTTCCAAGGAGCTTGGGGTGTTTATCCATATTTACCTTCTGGTAATGTAATTGTATCTGATATGGAGTTAGGATTATTTGTGTTGCAACCAAATTACCAAAGGGCTTGCTACTTAGAGGGATTGATAAAAGATGGAAATACTAGTTTGCCAATTGGAAATGCCAAGGTAACTTTCTTAGCTAACTCACAATCTAAAACCACAAAACTGGATGGTTCTTTTAAAACAGGCATTGTAACAGATGGAAATAATCTGGTTAGAATTTCAGCTCAAGGTTATCAATCAAAAGATACTACAGTAAACCTTGTAAGAGCGAACGTATTGAATATAGAGGTTTATTTAAAACCTGCGGCAAATGGTATTGTTCAGTCTGCTAGTTTTGATGCTAAAATTTACCCAAGTATTGTAACAAATGATTTATACATTGACAATCCCAGCAATAAAAAATTACTTTTAGTGTTGAATGATTTGAGCGGAAAGAATATTCGAACAGATGCGATAGAAACTAACCATGTAACCCTAAATTTATCTGAGCTTACTACAGGTACATACATAGTGCAATTATTAAGCAATGATCAAATACTATACTCCGAAAAGATTTTAAAGCAATAAACAATTTTACTCACACAATAAATGAAAAGAATTTTAAACTTATATGTTTTAGCAATACTAGCCTTGAGTACACAAGCTCAAAATGTAAATATTGTGCAACGCTCAAGAGTACCTTATCCAGGAACCTCCAATATTTGGGGGCATGTGGACACTACTGGTAAAGAATATGCATTAGTAGGTGCAAACAATCAATTGTCAATTGTAGACGTTACTAATCCTGATGTTCCAGTAAAAAGATTTGCAGTATCCGGACCAAATTCTGCTTGGAGAGAAATTCGTACTTGGGGTAAATATGCTTATGTAACTACCGAAGGTGGAGGAGGATTGACTATTGTTGACATGCGCTTTTTACCAGATACGATTTACCATAAACAATATAAAGGAAATGGAGCTATTAACGGACAATTAGATGCAATACATGCATTGCATATAGATAATGGAAAATTATATTTATATGGTGGCGATTTACAGAGTGGTAAAGCAAAAATTTTTAGCTTATCAGACCCATGGAACCCGAATTATTTAGGTACGGTTTCAGATGATTATGTACACGATGGTTATGTTAAAAACGATACGCTTTACTCATGCCAAATTTACGATGGTGTAATGGAAATTATTGATGCTCGTAACCCCGCAGCTCCTGTAATTATTGCCTCACAAGTAACACCCAAACAATTTACTCATAACTCTTGGATGTCTACAAACGGAAAAGTTATGTATACAACAGATGAAGTTCAAGGGTCATGGGTTGCTGCATATGATATTACCGATTTACAAAATATCAGAGAATTAGATAGATATATCCACAATAGTTCTGGCTCAATTGGCCATAACACCTATGTGTTAAATAGTGCTAGCATAACCGGGCATCCTACCGACTTTTTGTGGACTTCCTATTACACAGATGGAATTACTTTGGTGGATGCAGCTCGCCCAGATAATTTAGTGGAAATTGGAAATTTTGATTCCTCACCTAATTTTTCTGGAAATGGTTTTCACGGTGCTTGGGGAGTGTATCCTTATTTGCCATCGGGCAACATATTAATTTCAGATATTGAAAGAGGAATGTTAGTAGTAACTCCAACATATAAAAGAGCATGTTATTTAGAAGGCATAATTACAGATGCTATCACAAATCTACCTATTGCTGGTGCAACCATTACTGTATTAGGCAAATCTAGTTTAAATGGAACTACTAATCTATCTGGTGTCTATAAAAACGGAACCGTTGACTCAGGAACTTACGTAGTGGAAATTGCTAGCCAAGGCTATATAACCAAAACAGTTAACCTAGTTTTACAACCGGGCCAGGTTACATCATTATCTTTCGCCTTAGGTAAGCAAGTTAATTTCCCTTTTAACACCATTGTTAAAGATTCTACAGGAACAGCACTTGCAAATGTAAATGTATTAATTCGTAATTCTCAGTATACATATGAAACTACAACAAATGGAAATGGAGTGATAGATTTCCCTGTATTTTATGCAGGAAAATACGCAATGTATATTGGTAAATTTGGTTATAAAACAGAGTTTGTGGATTCTACTGATTATTTAACAGTAAACGATATTCCGAATTTAGTGTTAGCAAAAGGATATGAAGACGATTTTTTCTTTGATTTTAATTGGCAAGTCGTTTCTACAGCAACCACTGGTAATTGGGAAAAAGCAAAGCCAATTCGTACCTCTTTAAACGGAGTTATTGTAAACCCTGATGCAGATGCTACAGGTGATTTAGGGGATGAGTGTTATGTAACTGGTAACAGACAAGGAAACGTAACCTTTGATGATATAGATGGAGGAGTAGAAGTATTAACCTCACCTGTAATGGATTTAACGAGCTACGCCAATCCTTATATTAATTACCAAAGATGGTTTACGAATGTCACCGGCTCTGGTACTCCAAATGATACCTTCCGTGTGAGCGTATCAAATGGAGCACAAACGGCCATGTTAGAAGAGTCTGTTGGTAATAATGCTGATAAAGGAAAATGGATAACAAGATCGTACAGAGTTACAGATTTCTTACCGCTAACTAATAATATGAAATTGATTATTCGTGCAAGTGATTTATCCGGATCAGACCATATTACGGAAGCAGCATTTGATAAGTTTTTTGTATCCGATTCTCTATTATCAGGCGTAAATACTAAGCAAAACAATGTGTATGCAAGTGTTTACCCAAATCCTACAAGTGGTAAAATCCAAGTTTCTTACAGCTTTAAAAATGTCAATACGGGCACATTAAAAGTGTATGACATACTCGGAAATACTGTGTTTGAGAAAGAATTAACAGATAGTTATGGAGTATTAAACATACAATTAGAGAACAAAGGAATGTATTTTGTACGAATAGAATCGGCACAAGAGCAAAAAGTAATTAAAGTGGTAAAACAATAATAGAGATTTTAGAACATAAAAAAGGCGTAATGAAAATTACGCCTTTTTTATGTTCTAAATATTTGCAACTATATTTCTTTAATGCTAAAATCAAAAGATTCCATAATTAAGTTCGCTAATAATTTCTTACAAGCAATCTCCACTTTTTCTGATGCCTCTTGAGCATTTGCAGCTTCAATTTCTAGGGTAATGTGTTTTCCAATGCGTACATTTTGTACCTCTGGTAAACCAATGTTTTTCATGCTTCCAGTAACCGCTTTGCCTTGTGGATCTAGTATTTCCTTTAATGGCATTACATTAATCTCTGCTTGGAATTTCATATCAGACGCTAAATTTATGTTTAAAAAGTATGGATAATAAAATGTAAATAACAATGATCATTGGGATCGCTGCAAACTTAAAAAATATTATCAGGATTAACGAAATAAGTATTAATAGATATTTATGGATGTTTGGGTTGAACTGCAAGCTCTTGAATTTCAAGGAGAATAATGCAATTTCTGATACTAATAAATACGACATGCCCAAGCTTAAAAATACCAAAACCATTGGGTTATAGAGTATATGCAGAATCTCTATGGGCTGATGATGTAAAAAAGGAATACTTATAAAAAACAGGGTATTTGCAGGTGTAGCTAAACCTATAAAGTTTTCGGATTGACGAGTATCAATATTAAACTTTGCTAATCTTAAGGCAGAGAAAATCGTAATTACAAAACCGATATAGGCTAAATTTATCGGTAAACCGTTATTTTCTAAATTATCGCCAAGTATTTTATATACAAATAGACCCGGAATAAATCCGAAACTAACCATATCTGCCAATGAATCTAATTGTTTGCCTATTTCTGTATATGCATTTAATACACGAGCAGCTAATCCATCCAAAAAATCGAATAATGCAGCTAATAACACTAGATATGCAGCAGTTTCTAAGTCGCCACTAAAGGCAAATACAGCTGCAATACATCCTGTAAATAAATTTAAACACGTAATGAAATTTGGAATGTGTTTCGTCATTCTTAATTGTTTATTAGCTGTTCATTGAAATTAAAAACTCTTCGTTTGATTTGGTACCACGCATTTGTTGTTGTAAAAACTCCATGGCTTCTACAGGGTTCATATCAGCAAGGTGGTTACGCAAAATCCATATGCGTTGAAGAACATCTTTGTCTAATAATAAATCGTCTCTACGAGTAGAAGATGCTGTAATATCAATTGCTGGGAAAATACGTTTATTTGCAATTTTACGGTCTAATTGTAATTCCATGTTACCTGTTCCTTTAAACTCTTCGAAAATTACCTCGTCCATTTTAGAACCTGTTTCTGTTAAGGCTGTAGCTATAATGGTTAATGAACCACCGTTTTCTATTTTACGTGCAGCTCCAAAGAAACGCTTTGGTTTGTGCAATGCATTTGCATCCACACCACCCGATAATATTTTACCAGAGGCTGGTGCAACAGTATTGTAGGCACGGGCTAATCGGGTAATTGAATCAAGTAGTATTACTACGTCGTGTCCACTTTCTACCATCCGTTTTGCTTTTTCTAATACAATATTTGCAATTTTTACGTGTCGATCGGCAGGTTCATCAAAAGTAGAACTTACTACTTCCGCTCGCACACTTCGAGCCATGTCTGTAACCTCTTCTGGGCGTTCATCAATTAATAAAATAATTAAATAAACCTCCGGATGGTTGGCAGCAATTGCATTTGCTACATCTTTTAATAATACTGTTTTACCCGTTTTAGGTTGAGCTACAATTAATCCTCGCTGACCCTTACCAATTGGAGCGAATAAATCCATTAATCGCGTGGAGTAATTATTGGGGTCTGAGAATAAATTGAATTTTTCAAAAGGGAAGAGGGGTGTTAAGAAATCAAAAGGTACTCTATCTCTTACCTCTGCAGGAGTACGGC
>JBILKW010000151.1:0-5441 GCA_044376465.1 Sphingobacteriales bacterium
CTTTTATCATCGTATTCAAATCATCGTAGCCCAAAGAGGAAGCGGTATTGCAAGCAATTACAATGGCTTTGCAATTTTGATCCATTAAAAACTGACCAATTTTAAGCGAATAATACTTAATGGCTTCTGGTGATTTATCGCCATAAGGCATGTGGGCAGTATCGCCAAAATAAATTAATTGCTCATTAGGGAGTAAGGTATTTATTGCATTTGCTACAGTAAGTCCTCCGATGCCCGAATCGAAAATACCAATTGCTTGTTCTTTGCTGCTCATAAAAAAAGTCGCCTGCTTAAGGCGACTTAAATATAAAGAAATATTGAAATCTATTTGATTATTTTTTCGGACCAGCCGGTTTAGTTGCTGGAGTTGCTGCAGGTGTTGCAGGCGCTGCTGCACCAGCTGGCATGCTAGCTAATTTTTTCTTTACCATTTCCATCATATCATCCGATGGTTGTCCGTATATTACGCTTCCTGCACTTGTATCAAATACATACGCATATCCTTTTTCTTTGGCAATCTCAACAATTATATCTTCAGTTTTCTTTAAAATTGGAGAATATAATTCTTCTTTCTTTTTTCCTACAGATTCTTGAGCCGTTTGTTGAAATTCTTGAATACGACCTTCTAAATCTGAAATTTCTTTCATTTTTGCATCTTTAATTGGATCGGCCATGTTAGCAGCTTGCGATTGGTACGATTGAACTTTTTGTTGATATTCATTCGTCATCAATTTTAATTGATTTTCTAAGCTTGCCGCAAATTCTTGCAATTTTTTATCTGCTTCCTTTACTTCTGGTAACGAAGCTAATAATTCTGCTGAGTTAATATGTCCGAATTTTGCACCTTGTGCATTCACACCCACCACTGTAAACAGGGATACTAATAATAAGATTGTAAACTTGTAAGTCTTTTTCATTTATAAAAATTTTGAGGCAATATACAATTTATTTTTTCTGGGGCGTAGGTTTTGTTGTTTTTTCGACTTTATCTGCTGATTTAGAGCCAGTTTTAGCTCCCGAATAATCGCCTGGTTTATACCCTAAAGCAGAAATCACATCGTTGCTTTTATCTAATTTACTACTTGTATACAACATGGTAGCATCTCCAGATTTATCAAATATAACCCCGTAAGAGTATTGATCGGCATATTTATTAATAGCTTCAAATACCTTGTCTTGAATAGGTTTTACTAATTCTTCTCTTTTTTTGTATAAATCGCCCTGGAAACCAAACTTTTGCTTTTGGTATTCTTTTACTTGTTTCTCCTTATCTACAATTTCTTGCTCTCTTTTAGTGCGCATTTCGTCTGATAATAATACTTGCTCGGCTTGGTACGATTTGTACATTTTTTCTATGGCTGCATAACGCGTGTCAATTTCCTTTTGCCACTCTGCCGATAAATCGTCTAATTGAGTTTGTGCCGATTTATATTCTGGGATGTGTTTTAAAATATACTCTGTATCAACAAAACAGAACTTTGTTTGTGCATTTGCCATCAATCCTGTAAATACAAATGCTAAGGATATCAATAACTTTTTCATAATATATGTAAATTTATAAATGTCGATTATACGTACAACGAATAGTTAATAGCTCTAGTATTAAAATTGCTGCCCAATAGAAAAGTGAAACTGACCGCCCCCTGCTCCTGGGTCGCCCGGAATTTCATCGAATCCAAATCCATAATCCAACCCTAACAATCCAAATATTGGCAAGAATATACGCACACCCGCTCCTACAGATCTCTTCATATTATTATATGGATTAAAGTTTCTGAAAGTTGCATACGTATTACCAGCCTCTGCAAATACCAATCCGAAAATAGTGGCCGACTGGTTCATGGTAATAGGGTGACGAAGTTCTAAGGTGAATTTGTTATAAATAGGCGCACCAATGCTTCCAAAATTTTGGTTTGGCACAATAGAATTATTCTGATATCCTCTCAAGCCTATAATTTCTGAACCTCTCAAGAAATCAAAGCCTGCAAGTCCATCACCGCCCAGTTTAAATCGTTCAAACGGTGAATTTCCTATATCATCGTTATAAAATCCTAAAAAGCCAAAATTAGCTTTTGAGTTCAACACTAAATCACCTACTAATCGAGTAAAAAACGAGGCGTCAAATTTCCATTTGTGGTACTCTATGTATTCATACTTCACATTACTTGCAGCGTTTGTATAATCTATTCCGGTAAATAATGAAAAAGGCGGAGTAATTTGCAAACTCAATGAAATGTTAGAACCTGACCTTGGATAGATGGGTTGATCGGTTGAATTTCTTGAGAGAACATTTGTTAAACTTATATTTTTAGATTTTCCGTTCGCAAACAAGAAACCCGCGTAATTATTTAAATTATATACTTGATAACTAACCGAATGATTGATTAAGAAAAAATCATCGGGTTTTTTTAATCGTTTACCCAAACTAAACGAAACTCCATTAATTTCTATTGATTGACGAGATGCGTCTCCTTTTCTAAACCCGTTTGATTGTGTAGTCCTAAAAATTGAAGCGGTAAAGAAATTTGGTTTTTTTCCACCTAACCATGGCTCCGAAAACGATAAACTATACGACTGAAAAAACAATCCGTTCGTTTGTGCACGAATGCTTAATTTCTGTCCATCGCCAGTTGGCAAGGGATTAAACTTACCAGCTAATGCATTTTTCATTGAAAGATTGGTAAGACTTAATCCTAATGTTCCAACCGCTCTACCCCCACCAAAACCTCCAGATAATTCTATCTGATCTGAAGGTCGCTCCATCACCGTATATTCAATATCTACCGTACCTTTTATTGGATCTGGTTTCGGATTAACCCCAATTTTTTCTGGGTCAAAATACCCTAGTTGAGATAGCTCTCTGTTTGTTCTGATAATTTCTGAACGCGAAAATTTCTGACCTGGCTTTGTACGTATCTCCCTTAATATCACTTTATCATTCGTTTTTTCGTTACCTCTCACAACAACCCTATCGATGGTTGCTTGCGGTCCTTCACGTATAATTAAATCCATATCAATGGTGTCATTATAAACCAATTTCTCTTGTTGGTCTACATTGAAAAATAAATATCCATCATCTAAATATAACGAAGAAATATCTCTACCATTAGGGTTCATTTCTAAACGTGTTTGCAAGGTTTTCTTACTATACGTTTCGCCTTTTTTAATGGCTAAAATCCCTTGTAAGGTTTCGGTGCTATATTTTGTATTGCCGTAAAAATTAATATTACCAAAATAATACTTTGGTCCCTCATATATATCCAACTCAATTCGTAATGCTTTTTTATTTAAATCATAAACCGTATCACGTATAATTTTAGCATCACGGTAGCCTAATTCATTATACTTTTCAATGATGCTAGCCTTATCATTTACAAATTCTTTCTCTTGATATTTTGATGAATTAAATATTTTATACCAGCCTCTTTCCTTTGTTTCTTTCATCAATTTTTTTATTTTTTTTGATGACAGATCTTTGTTACCGGTAATTGCAATTTGTTCAATTTTTACTTTCTGATTTTTATCAATGTTTATTTTTAACATTACAGAGTTTAGCATAATGGAATCACGTGTTTCTACAATGTTGATATTCGCATTTAAAAATCCTTTTTCATTATAATATTTAGTAATGGATTGTTTGGTGTTATTAACAAGGTTATCATTCACTACTTTTCCCGACACCAGTTTTATGCGCTCACGAATTTCATCTGCTTCAGATTTTTTGATGCCCGAAAAACTAAATCTTGATAAACGTGGGCGTTCGGTAAGTTTAATATCAAAGAAGGCTAAGTTGCCATCAATTTTAGTGATAGATACTTGTATATCTTCGAACAAACCTTGCACCCAAAGTTTTTTAATTGCTCCCGAAATTTTATCGCTTGGTATTTGAATTTTATCACCCACTTCTAAACCGGTAAGTTTAATAAGTGCATAGCTATCTAAAAATTTTACACCAGAAATGGTAATACCTCCAATTTCAAATTCTCTCGGCTTGTTGTAATCGAGTAAAAAATCAATCTCATCACTTTCATTGCCCATAATAATTTGGCTAAAAGCATTTGTATTGAAATTTAATAATATAATAATTGCAAAAAATAATTTCTTCATACTTGGTTTAGGCCTTAACTTGTTCACTCGTTTTTCCGAATCTACGTTCTCTCGATTGGAAATCGATTATCGCTTCATATAAATCTTCCTTCCTGAAATCAGGCCATAATTTATCGGTAAAATATAATTCTGCATATGCAATTTGCCATAATAGAAAATTACTTATGCGATGTTCTCCGCTAGTACGAATTAATAACTCTGGGTCAGGAATGCCTTTTGTTGTTAGGTATTCATCAACAGTTGAATCGTTAATTTCTTCAACACTTAGTTCTGCATTTTTCACTTTTTCGGCTATTTGTATAAGCGCGTTTGTAATTTCCCAACGCGACGAGTAGCTTAACGCTAAATGCAAGGTCATTCGTGTATTGTTCTCTGTTTTCTTTATGGCTTCTTGTAACTCACGGTAACAATTAGGGGGCAATGATTTTAAATCGCCAATTGCATTTAGCCGAATGTTATTCTCCATTAATGTTTTCGTCTCTTTGTTGATGGTTGACACTAAAAGTTCCATCAATGCATTGACTTCGAATTTTGGTCTATTCCAATTTTCGGTTGAAAATGCGTACAATGTTAAATGTTTAATGCCCAATTCTGCTGCAGACTCTACCGCATCACGAACTGCTTTTACACCGTTTTGGTGACCAAAAACTCTTAGCTTGCCTTTTTCTTTAGCCCAACGTCCATTTCCATCCATAATGATGGCGATGTGTTGTGGTAATTTATCTTTGTTAATCTTTAACAGCTCACTCATTTGTAAATACTAAGATTTGGGCATTTAATTGGGGTAAATGTATATGAAATGGTAACTCCTGCAAACATATAAAAATCTCTTCTACTAGCATCTCCTCTTTCCGTATATGTTTCACCGGAATATATCCCATTGTTAACTTCCCCAGATCGATCTGATAGCAGTGTTGACATTAATCCATTGGAATTGGTTAGAATGTCTTTATCCGCATACACCTTGCTAACATCGTCTAAATAATCGGTAAATGTATTCCTGTAACCAAGTTCAACTCCTAAATTAAAATTATCAACTATATTGTATTTAAAGCCCATTCCAAATGGAATTGCGAGCGCTAAATTATCATATTTAGCCGATTTATTAAAACTAGTTCCTTGTCCTTCGGTTCCTAATTCGCGCAACTTATAGGTAGTACCATCATATTCTGCTAAAGGTTCGAACCTGAAGCCTGCTATGCCTACAGAGGCATATGGAGTAAATCGGTTTTTACCGCTACCGGGTTGAAATGGAAGAAAGTAAAATTCATAATTTAACGCTAGCTCTGTAATGTTACTTTTAAAACTGAGATTTCTGGCTTTTTCAAATGCGT
>JBILKW010000152.1:0-5434 GCA_044376465.1 Sphingobacteriales bacterium
GAGTGCGAATGATAGTGGCAAGTTTCTTAATAAAACATTTACTAATTGATTGGCGTTGGGGCGAAGCATACTTTGCAAAAAAGTTACTGGATTTCGAATTGGCTTCTAACAATGGAGGGTGGCAATGGGCGAGCAGTAGCGGTTGCGATGCCGCACCTTATTTCAGAATATTTAATCCATACGAACAAACTAAAAAATTCGACCCTCAGTTTTTATACATTAAAAAATGGGTACCAGAGTTTCAAGAGTTAAGCTACCCTGCTCCTGTGGTAGATCATAAGTTTGCTAGGGAAAGGTGTTTAGCGGTTTATAAAAAGGCGTTGAGCGAAATAACGAATTAACGAATTTACGAATTTACGAATTTACGAACTAACGAACTAACGAATTGTCGAAGGGTCGTATAGTCGAATTGGATTTTCAAACCAATGGATTCTTTAAAGTGTAGGTATAGATTTTTTTGGGTTCGGTTACATCTTGCAAGTTTTCACTACTCTGTATCTCTGTCTCTACTGCTCCTCTAATAAATCCTAATCTCTCCACAACTAGCATAGATTTTTTATTTTCAATTTCAATAACAGCATCTAAGGCGTTTAATCCAACCTCATTAAAGGCAAATTTTATTAAAGCGTTGCAAGCCTCGTGTACATAACCTTTGCCACTATGTAATGGATTTAAAATATATCCTATTTCAGTGCGATGGTTTTCCCAGTTTATTCTGTAAAAACCCACAACACCAATAAAGGTATCTATCTCTTTTAATACTATTGCAAGGCTCAACATTTCTCCTCGTTCGTACCCTTCATTCCCTGCATTTATTAAGTCTACTACTTCATGGTGTTCGGTAGCAACAGGGCGAGGTATGTATTTCATTACTTCAGCATCCGATCTTAACACAAAAAAATCGGCAAGGTCTTTATCCTTGTCGATTTTTCTTAATACTAAACGTTCTGTTTCTAAAAACGGATACGTAGTAAATGGTAATTTGTTCATTTATTTTCTTCCTTGCTGCAATTCCGTAAGCACATAAGTTCTAATTAAAAATTCCGCTCTTTCATCTAATAAATCGTCGAACTTTTTATTGTACTTCTCTACCATTTCTGGTACTTGTTTATTCCAACCTTCAATTGTTTGCGAATTTATTGCCACTAAATCATGGCATTTATTACACTTGGTCTCGTACAACTTTTTGCCTTTCGCAAAATCTGCAAATGCATAATTTGGATCATCTGATTTAAAATTATCGGCAGTTATAGAACTTGTTGCTGCGATGTTTGGTTTAAATCCTGCCGAGCTTGTTGAAGGTGTAGGTGTAGGGATTGCAGGTTTTTTAGCAGCACATGCAATTACAAACAATGCCAAGCACAAATAAAATATTTTTTTCATTTGATTTAGTTTATCCAACTCTAAGATACAAATTTATATATAAACCCAGGTTTTATAAAAAATTAAAGGCCCCTTTCAGAGCCTTCAGTATTAAAAACAATATTTATTTTCATCAATTAAATTCTTCGCAATTCGCTGGCGTGCTTCTTTTAAATTCATCGGTTCAATTTTGGTGAACCTTCTTAAGCCCATCAACATCATCCGTTGCTCATCGCCTTCTGCAAAAGAATTGATGGCTTCTTTACCTTGCACGTAGGCTTTATCAAGCGCTTCATGTAAGTATATTCTTGCCATGTCTATTTGCAATGCTACAGCTGCTTCTGATTGTTGCGACACCATTTTTTCTGCTCGAAGTAATGCACTCTCTGCAATATAAGCTAAACTTGCCATGTCGGCGATGTTCATTAACACTTCTTGTTCTTTGGCTAAAGTCATCATGTATTTTTGAACTGAAGCTCCGGCAACCATTAAACATGCTTTCTTTAAATTCAACAATGCTTTTTTCTCTTTTGAGAATAAGCCTTCTTCTTCCGCACCAAAATCCGGAATCTCCATCAATTCTTTTGCAACGTTCATCGCAGGAGTCATTAAATCTAATTCTCCTTTCATGGCACGTTTCAACATCATATCAACCGTTAACAATCTATTGATTTCATTTGTCCCTTCAAATATTCTATTAATGCGTGCATCGCGGTAAGCCCTATCCATTGGTGCCTCTGCCGAGTAACCCATGCCTCCATAAATTTGCACTCCCTCGTCTACTACATAATCCAAAGTTTCCGAACCGTACACTTTCAATATCGCACATTCTACTGCATACTGTTCAGTGCTTTTCAATTTCGCTTTCCCAGAATCCATTCCTTCTGCTACTAATGCATCATAAGCATCGTCTATGTTTTGCCCTGCACGATACGTAGCCGCTTCTGTACACCATATTTTAATAGCCATTTCAGCAAGCTTGTAACGAATAGCACCGTACTTAGAAATCGGGATGTTAAATTGTATACGTTCGTTTGCGTAGTTTACAGCTTTGTTCACTACTTCTTTACAAGCACCCAATGCCGATGCACATAATTTTATTCTACCAATATTTAAAATATTAACTGCTATTTTAAATCCGTTCTGACGATCTGATAATAAATTTTCAACTGGCACTTTACAGTCGTTAAAAAATACTTGTCGAGTAGAAGAACCTTTGATTCCCATTTTATGCTCTTCGGGATTCATGGTAATTCCACCAAAATCTTTTTCTACTATAAATGCCGATAAATTTTCATCGTCGTCTATTTTTGCAAACACTGTAAAAATATCTGCAAAGCCAGCGTTGGTAATCCACATTTTCTGTCCGTTAATAATATAGTGTTTACCATCGGCAGAAAGTACCGCTTTAGTTTTACCAGAATTTGCATCCGAGCCCGAATTAGGCTCTGTTAGGCAATACGCTGCTTTCCATTCGCCACTCGCTAATTTCGGGATGTACTTAGCTTTCTGCTCATCATTCCCATAATATAAAATTGGGAGTGTTCCAATTCCGGTATGTGCAGATAGTGCAACTGCGAATGAATGTCCTGCTCCTACTTTTTCTGTAACCAACATTGAAGAATTAAAATCTTTTCCGAAGCCTCCAAATTCCTCAGGCACCGAAACACCTAATAAACCAAGCTCTCCAGCCTTATCCATTAAACTTTCCATCAAGCCTTCTTCTTGATTATCTATACGATCAAGGTTTGGAAACACTTCCGTCTTTAAAAAATCTTCGCAAGTCTGCGCAATCATGCGCTGCTCTTCCGTCCACTCTTCAGGTATGAAAATATCTTTTGCACTTGTTTCTTTAATGAGAAATTCTCCGCCTTTTGTTAATGATTTGTTCATAATGTTTTATTTGATGTACATTGTACGTTGTATTTTGTACGTTGTAAAGTTATTTAATTGCTATATTTAGTATACTTGTGTATGTTACTTATCTTATTTTGATTTTTTAATACTTTCTTGCAATTTTAAATTCATATTTTTTATTTCTAAAATATTTTCAATAATTAATTTCTCCTCTTCATCTGAAATAAATCTCAATCTTCTTGATAAAATTACTTGCGAATGTAATTCTGAAGTGGATCCATTGGCAATTGAAAGAAATTGAATAAACTCATTTTTACTATTTCGACCACAACCTTCCGCTATATTAGAGGAAATTGAAACAGAACACCTTCTCATCTGGTTCGTAATTCCAAACGTTTCTTTTTTAGGGAAACTATCTGTAACTAAATATATCCTCTCTGCTAAATCAATAGATTTTATCCAAATACGTAACTCTGTAAAATCATGCATATATAATTTTTTTTACAAAATTCGCTTGAATAAAAAATCTGTCAAGCTAAAAATTAAAATACTTTATTCTCACCCTCTTAATTCTAAATACAAATTTCCAAATTAGCACTACCCTTCCTGTACAACGTACAAAGTACACTATACAACTTACAGTAACTCAAACACCCCCGCTGCACCTTGCCCCGCACCAACGCACATAGTTACCAATCCGTACTTGTTATTTCGTGCGCGCATTTCGTTAAATAATTGCACACTTAATTTTGCTCCAGAGCAACCCAATGGGTGACCTAATGCAATGGCTCCTCCATTTACATTAACGATGTCTTGATTCAAGCCCAATGTTCTTATTACTGCTAACGATTGAGATGCAAATGCTTCATTCAATTCAATTAAATCTATATCGTTTAATTTTAAGTTTGCCGCTTTTAAAGCCATTGGTATTGCTTCTACCGGACCAATTCCCATTATTCTGGGAGGCACTCCTGCAACCGAATAAGAAATTAATTTGGCAATTGGTTTTACATTTAATCGTTTCAACATTTCTTCCGAAACAATCATTACAAATGCAGCACCGTCTGATGTTTGAGATGCATTACCCGCAGTTACACTTCCTACTGCATCAAACACGGGTTTTAGCTTTGCTAATTTCTGAATGTCGGTATCAGCTCGCGGCCCTTCATCTGTATCAAAAACATATTCTTTGTTTTTCTTCTTTCCATTTGCATCAATGTAAACTTCATTTATATTAATAGGCACTATACCCGATTTAAATTTACCTTGTTCAATTGCGGCTACTGCTTTTCTGTGCGAGTGAAAAGAAAATTCATCTTGATCTTCTCTTGTAACTTTGTATTCACGAGCAACTGCTTCAGCTGTTAAACCCATGCCCCAGTAGTAATCCGGATTATTTTTTGCTACTTCATAGTTTGGTACAATTTTCCATCCACCAAAAGGAATGGTCGACATCACTTCTACTCCACCTGCAATAATACAATTGCTCATGCCTGCTCTAATTTTTGCAGTTGCAATGGCAATAGTTTCTAATCCCGATGCGCAATATCTATTCACCGTCATTCCCGGAACTTTATCGGTTTTTAATCCCATCAAAGAAATCATTCTGCCAATGTTTAAGCCCTGCTCTGCTTCCGGTGTAGCGTTACCAACAATTACATCGTCAATCCAATCTTTTTCTAACTGCGGAAAATCTAACATCATATGTTGTATTACATCCGAAGCTAAATCGTCGGGTCGATAAAAACGAAGTTTACCTCGTGGTGCTTTGCCTACCGCCGATCTGTATGCCGATATGATATATGCTTCTTTCATAAATTAATTTCTTAACGGTTTACCACCTTTTAAAATGGCTTGTAATCTCTCTAAAGTTTTACGTTCTGCACATAATGATAAAAACGCTTCTCTTTCTAAATCGAGTAAATATTGTTCTGATACTAAACTTGGTTCACTTAAATCGCCACCACATAAAACATATCCCAATTTCTCTGAAATCTTTTTATCGTGCTCAGACATGTAATGGCCAGAGTACATTGTATTTGCTCCAGCATATACCATTCCTAAACCTTGTCGGCCTAACACTCTAATATCAGTTCTTTCTGTTGGGCGAACGTATCCTTCATTAGCTAATTCAATTGCTTTTTGTTTTGCATCCGAAATTAATCTTTGCTGATTCATGCTAATGCCGTATTGCCCTTGTTTTAAATATCCTAAT
>JBILKW010000153.1:0-5430 GCA_044376465.1 Sphingobacteriales bacterium
CATGGTGGAGTTTTAGGGCTGGGGCAAGAGCTAAAAACTTGGGATGGCGTATCGACTATCATTTGGTAAGTAAAGAATTAGAGATAAGACTAAAGCGTGCAAGTATTTTGTCTGAAGCAAAACACTCAGATCATTGTCCGATTTTATTAGAGCTTAAATAATGAAAAGTATTTTTTACAATATAAAATCATTAGTAGGAATAATAGAGAGCAATAAGGAAAAACTTGTTGGTGCCGAAATGTGTACGCTCAATACTATTGAAAATGCTTGGCTAGTAGTAAATGATCAGAAAATAGAATCATACGGTTCTATGGAGTCTATGGATTTAGATAGTATATCTACTTACGAATTACAAATCAATGCAGATGGAAAATTTTTAATGCCAGCATACAACGATTCGCATACACACATAGTTTATGCTGAAAGTAGAGAATCGGAATTTGTTGATAGAATAAAAGGGATACCGTACGAAGAAATCGCTCGCAAAGGTGGAGGTATTTTGAACTCTGCAAAAAAATTACAAGCTGCTTCTGAGCAAGAATTATACGAAATGGCTTATGAGCGATTAGAGAATGTAAGATTACAAGGCACTGCAAACATTGAAATAAAAAGCGGTTACGGTTTAACTACCGAAGCAGAACTTAAAATGTTACGCGTAATAAGAAAGCTAAAAGAAACATCAAGTTTAACTATTAAAGCAAATTTTTTAGCTGCACATGCCTACCCTATAGAATACAAACAAAATCACCAAGCATACATCAATTTAATTATAAACGAAATGTTACCACGTGTAGCCGATGAAGGCTTAGCGGATTATATTGATGCGTTTTGTGAAGATGGTTTTTTTAATGCAGATGAAACCTCAATGATACTAGAGGCTGGAGCTAAGTACGGTTTGAAACCAAAAATACATGCGAATCAATTACACTACTCTGGAGGAATACAAGTAGGAGTTAAATACAATGCTGTATCTGTTGACCATTTAGAATGTGTAGGCGAGGAAGAAATTGCGTGCTTATTAAACTCTAATACCATAGGAACTTTGCTACCCTCTGCAGCATTTTTTATTAACTTACCCTACCAACCGGCTCGTAAAATGATTGATGCAGGTTTAGCTATTGCATTAGCAAGCGATTATAACCCTGGCACCTCACCAAGCGGTAACATGTCTTTTATATGCTCTCTTGCGTGTACACAGCTTAAATTAACGCCTGAGGAAGCAATAAATGCGTGTACCATAAACGGTGCTTATGCCATGGAATTGCAAAATCAAACCGGTAGCATTACTGTTGGCAAATACGCCGATTTAATTCTTACCAAAAAGATTCCTAGCTTAGCATATTTACCTTACGCTTTTACAGAAAATTGCATAGATCAAGTATTTGTTAAAGGACATTAATATGGCAAAACTTATTATTTACAATAAAGAAAAAATTAATTCGCTATTTACTTCGCGTGAGCATGAAGACAAATGGGGGCAACATATATTACATATTCAAGATGAAAATTCTTGGAAAGAAGAACTACAGAACTCTAAAGCGAGTTACGTAATTGTAGGTTTGCCAGAAGATATTGGTATAAAGGCTAATCTTGGCAAATCAGGTGCAGATAAAACTTTTGACTATGCCATTTCGGCTCTACTTTCCATCCAACAAAATAAATTTCAAGACGCTTCTAAAGTTTTGTTACTTGGGCATGTTGATTTTTCTGAAGAGATGAAAAAATCTGAAAATGCTGATATATTAGGCTTAAGGAGTTTGTGCGCAGAAATAGACGATGTGATTTTTCCAATAGTACAAACCATTATTGCTAGCGGTAAAAAATTAATTGCTATTGGTGGTGGACATAATAATTCTTATCCATTAATAAAAGGAAGTTCTCTTGCGTTGGGTTCTGCATTAAATTGTATTAATATTGATGCACATACAGACTACAGAATAAAAGAAGGCAGGCACAGTGGAAACGGATTTAGGTATGCTAAATCTGAAAATTATTTACACAAATACGGGATTTTTGGTTTGCACGAAAACTACAATTCAGACGCCGTACTATCTGAAATTGATAATGATGTAAATATTCAATACTTAAGTTTCGAAGACATTGCCATTAGAAAAAGAATTCCGATGGAATTAGCTTTGAATAGTATTTTAATTTTTCTACAAAAGCAAGCTTGCGGCATTGAACTAGATTTAGATTGTATTGCAGGCGTACCGAGTTCAGCACAAACCAATACTGGTTGGAACACCACAGAAGCACGAGCAATTTTGCATCAATGCAGTACTCTCTTATCAAGTGTGTATTTACACATTACTGAAGGCTCTGTTGGTTTAGCAAACGAGCAAGATAAAAACACTCTCGGAAAATTTATATCTTATTTAGTAAGTGATTATGTAAAGTCTAGCGGAGCTTAATTTCTCAATCGCGCTTTTTCAAGTTTTTTGTCAATGTAATTTCTGTATTCTTTTTGATAGACAGTGCTCATATAGCTTGAAATAAATCTTGAGGTATTTTCATAAGAATATGTATCTAACAATTCGCCAAATTTTTTAGTCAGATAAATATTCTGCACTCTTCCTTTGTACAAGCCATGTGCAATGTTAAAGGTATAACTCACCGTTTCTAATTCATTGGTGGCCTTATAAGGTGTAGTTATATATTTATACTCAAAACGATGTTCCAAATACTCATAAAACTCTGGCACTGTTATCAGGTCGTTTTCATCTACAGCTAAGTCTAACATAAACGTGTAATAAGTATCGGGTATTTGTTTTGTTGTTATGTTGAGATTTTTAAGAGCATCCTTTAATTTATATTTATAATTAGCAGCTCCATAATTAATTGCAGCCTCCTGTCTTTTTATAAATATTTTCGATAAATTATTTTCCGCATGGAATTGTGATAGAAAATTTAATTTATCCTCTGCTAATTCATTTTCGTATGTTGCATAACTGAGTGCATCGTCATTTTTTATGTGCTTAGTACGTTCGTCAGCATTACGCGGGCGTTCGTATTTTTTCTTATAGGCAATTAAATAATGATTGTTAAAATTAGTGCTGACATAATTTATACTTCTAAGAACATCGTCGGCTAAAATAGAAACTTCTATTCTCTCTGAAGGTTCTATATACAAGGGTGCGCTTTGATTATTATGTACTAAACTTGCATCAAGTGGCCTTTTAATAGGCAATTCAAAATAAAATTGTCCTTTTTCATTTAGCTCAATTTTCATAGAACTTAATGTATCGTCGAGCGGATTATTCAAATACTTTAGTTCGATAAAATTATTTTTTGCATTTATAACTGTTCCTTGCAACACAGCATCTAATGCGGTTTGCGAAAAAGCCTTTATTGAAATTAAAATAAATACAACGGCTACTAATTTTTTCATTTTAATTTTAAAAAATAAATCACTAAAGATAAACTAACAAATCCGGTAAGTACAAAAGTAACATTAGCGCCAAACTGGAACCAAATTAACCCTGCAATGCTGCTTGCAAACATAGTACAAATACTTTGGAAACTTGTATAAGTTCCAATGGCGGTAGCGGTATCTTTTTTATCTGCAATATTACTTATCCAAGCTTTAGAAATTCCTTCTGTAGCAGCTGAAAATAAACCGTACAGAAAAAACAACACCACTATAATCCATAATTCTGTTCCTATACCCATTCCAAAATATACGATTGAAAAAATTAACAAGCCAAAGGCAAACATGTTTTTTAATCCAAGCTTGTCGGCAATAATTCCTAGTGGATATGCAAATGCTGCATAAATTAAATTATAAAAAATATAAACACCAATAACCATTGTATCCGAAAGACCTGCTTGTTTAGCTTTTAATAGTAAAAAAACATCAGAACTATTAAATAAGGCGAAAAGTAATAAACCACTTACAAGTTTTTTATAAATAGTTGGACTAGTTTTCCAATACCTAATAAAATCTAAGTAAGAGGTTTTAACACGCAGTTTTGGTTCTATGTTTTTTCGTTCTTTAATTAAAAAAGAAGCAAAAACTGCGAATAAACCGGGTACAAATGCAATGTAAAAAAGAGTAACATAATTTTCGGGGTAGAAATATAAATACAACAATGCTAACGTAGGCCCAAGTACTGCTCCCAAGGTATCCATACTTCTATGAAAGCCAAATACACTAGCTTTCGTAGCTTGAGTAGCTTCATCAGATAAAATTGCATCTCTGGCAGCGGTTCTAATTCCCTTTCCAAAACGATCGAGAGTGCGTGTAAAAAATATCCATCCCGGATATATAAATAAAGCCATCATAGGGCGAGAGAGCGCGCTTAATAAATAACCAACTTGTACAAATGGAACTCTTTTCCCAGAATTATCAGACCATTTTCCGAAATAGCCTTTACTTAAACCGGCTGTTGCCTCGGCAATGCCTTCCAATATTCCAATTAACACGATTGAAAATCCAATGGATTTTAAATAGATAGGCATTATGGGATATAGCATTTCACTTGCTGTATCAGTAAATAAGCTTACTAAAGAAAGAATCCAAACGGTACGTGTAATGTTTTTCAATACTAAATCGTTTATGTGATAAGGTAAATTTATTAATAATTCTTAAGAGTATTTTTATAAATTTGGATATGCGTAAATTTCTGCTGCTGTGTTATTTTTTATTTATTTCCATTATTGCACTTTCGCAAAAGAAGCAAAGTACAGCAAGCACATATATTGAAAAATACAAATTGCTTGCCATTTCTGAAATGAAAAAAACAGGCATACCTGCAAGTATAACACTTGCTCAAGCTTTACACGAATCTGCAAATGGCACTAGTCAGTTAGCCCTTAAAGCAAACAATCATTTTGGAGTAAAATGTACGAGGAATTGGTCGGGTAAACGTTTTCATAGAAATGGAAATAAAAAAAATTCGTGCTTCAGAAAATATGAAAGTGCTGAAGAAGCCTATGCTGATCGATCGAACTTTTTAACGAAAAATAAACAATATGCCTTTTTATTTAATTACAAACCAACTGAATATAAAAAATGGGCATATGGTTTACAACGTTCGGGGTATGCACGAAGTAAAAGTTATGCATCGCATTTACTAAGAACCATAAACATGTATAATTTACATCAGTATGATTATGCAGTATTGGATACCATTAAACACCATGATTCCTCGATCATCAGCGTCATTGTAAAAATATCCGATGTAGAGCCAATAAAAGAAAAAATAGCGAATGCAAATACATCAACAGTTATAAAACATAAAGTTAAACAAGGGCAATCACTTTATTCTATTTCCAGAAAATACAATGTGTCTGTTGATAAAATTAAAAAAGTAAACAAGTTGAAATCAAACTTAATAAAACCAGGTAAAGTTTTAGTAATTCCAAAATAAAATTATTTTTTTAACCCTCTTTTATTTGCATGATCAGAATTATTATACTTCTTATATGTTT
>JBILKW010000154.1:0-5411 GCA_044376465.1 Sphingobacteriales bacterium
TATCATCACCTAAATAGGGTATTTTATATTTAATATCAATTGTTTCCTTCATATCAATATACCCAATTATATTATACTCTTGAGATGATTGAACGACATCAATACATGCTTTTGCATGCCCTCCTCCTCCAATTAAAATTAAATTTTTCTTAGTTTTCATTCAACTATAAACGTACACTACTTGGTATATTTATTAAACGATCCGAAATCCATTGCGCATTCGTTTGATCGTCTCTAAAACAATTTTTAAACATTGTTAGATGGTGCATTAATTCCCAGCTTGGCCTGGCCATAATGTCTGCATCATTTAATTCAGCTAACATGTTATTTCGCGCTTCCAAGTCTTTTAATAAGATCGCATTTAGCCAATAGTTTGACCTAGTATTCTCTGGCTCTTTAGCGAAATGAATATCTGTTCCTCTAAAGAATTCCTCGTAAGCTGCAGACAACTTCCGTTTGTTTTCAATAAACAATTCTATTTGTTCCATTTGTGCACATGCCAAGGCAGCATTCAAATTAGGTAATCTATAATTATACCCAATGTGATCATGTACAAATTCCCAGCGATGTGGAACTTTTGCTTGTGTTGTAAGGTGCTTACCTAGTTTGCCTAATTTTTCATCATTAGTAATAATTACACCACCGCCACCACAAGTAACAGTTTTATTCCCATTAAAGCTAAAGGCTGCTAACTTGCCGAAGTTACCTGTATGCACATTTTTATAAAACGAACCGATCGACTCTGCTGCATCCTCTACTAACACCACACTATATTTTTCGCAAATGGAAGCTATCGTATCAATTTCTACTGGATGACCGAAAGTATGCATTGGAACACATGCTGAAATTCTTCGATCCGAATCTTTGTGAAAACATTCGCCGTTTTTTTGATAAGAATGCTCTTTAAGGAACTCTTCTAAAGCTATTGGCGATAATCCTAAGGTTGTTTTATCTACATCTATAAAAACTGGTTCTGCATATAGATAGGAGATTGCATTGCAAGTTGCAATGAATGATAGTGATTGTGTTAAAATTAAATCATCTTTCTTTACTCCTGCTAAAATCAACGACATGTGTAATGCTGCTGTTCCATTTACAGTTGCAATTGCATATTTTACTCCAGTATACTCTTTGATTATTTCTTCAAATCTGTCGACAAATTTTCCGACTGACGAAACAAATGTAGAATCAATTGTTTCCATTACATATTTCTTTTCATTGCCAATAAAAATTGGTGCATGTAAAGGAATAAACTCTGAAGTGTTGAATTGACTTCGTATAAAATCTTTTATGTTTTCCATATTACATTTTTGCATCGAGGTATTTCCCGATTTCTTTATGGTCGAAATTTGGAATCAATTTGTTAAATAAATCTACTATTAATTGCTTATCCCAAATACCTTTATCTCTGCAATCTAATATTGTAGTTGAAAATTCATTTAGTAAATCTTCATTATAGTTTAATTCATTTTTAATGATGCCCAAATTTTCGAATCTATTTAAATCCAAAACTTCTTCTTCGGTAAAAAACTCTTCAAAATCTTTTTCGCCCGTTGTATCACTTGCGGTAAAATAACAAGGCCATTTTTTTTGATCGGGTAAGGTTTTAGTTAGTTCTCTCGCTTCTTCTTCTGAATTGCATAAATACGGTTCAAAACCTATATCTTTTAAGTACTTGATTGCTATTTCTGCAAATGTTATTAGATGTAAGTTTTCACTTAATTTTGGAAAAAACACATCACGGTTTTCGCCAAATATGGTAGACATTAAACACAATTCCCCCGATTCTTTTGGAATTACGAAGTATCGTTTTATATCATTAGGTGCAACAATAGGTTGTTTTTTAGCAATACGTTGATTAAATCCGTGTAACAATGAACCATCTGAAAAGGCAACATTTGCAAAACGCGCGGTAGAAATTGAAATTTCCTTACTACGTCTCATCAAAAACATTTCCATTATTCTTTTAGAGGCTCCCATCATATTTACAGGATTTGCAGCCTTATCAGTAGAAACACAAAAATATTTTTTGACCCCCTTGTTAATAGATTGAGAGATTGTTTTATCAGTATTGAAAATATTTACATTAATCATTCTCATTAATGTAAAAGGATCTTTTTCTGAACGCACATGTTTAAGTGCCGATAAATTCAATACATAATCATACTTACCATCGTGTTCTATAAAGGCATCGTACTCTACACTTCCAATATCTAATGCGAATGTTTGAAAGTCTCCATCGATATATCCATAAGAACTACGGATATCTCGAACTAATTCTACCAAATTATTTTCACTAATATCTACAACGTGAAGCTTAAGTGGATTTCTTTTAAATATTTCTTTTGTAACTGCTTGTCCAATTGAACCTGCTCCTCCTAACACTAAGAATTTAGAATTAGAAACTTCAGAATTTAATTCTGTTTCGTTATTGCTGATATCTTTATCAAATAACTCTTTATTTCTACCTATTAAATTTAATATATTCATTTATATCTATTTGTGATACAACAATATTATCACCTTAATTAATATACTATTTATGGTTATAAATTCTTTCAATAATATCTACTACTTTCAAACCTTCTAAAGCATTTGTTGTAATAGGCCCTCTATCCTTTAATACATCTACAACATTTTCAATTACAAAATTATGATTTTGGGCAGAGCCTTTATATGCTCCATAATCATTACCTGGATTTGTTGGCGCAAGATCTGGCATTGTGTAATCTTTTACATGGCAATATTCAACCTTGTCCATGTATTGTCCTCCGATTTTTATTGCACCATTCTCTGCAATAATTGTCATACTGCTTTCTAAATTTTGATTCCAAACAGAAGTAGAATAATTTAAACAACCCATTCCACCGTTTACAAAATCGAAACTTACAAAACCAGAGTCTTCGAAATCAGTTAGATTAGCATGGTTAAAATCGTTGAACTTCGCTTGTATATTATCTACATCTCCAAACAACCAATACATTATGTCTATAAAATGAGAAAACTGAGTAAATAGAGTACCTCCATCTAAATCCTTTTTACCATGCCAAGAATCTGCTTTATAATACCTATCGTCTCGGTTCCAATAGCAATTTAATTGCATCATGTAAATTTTACCAAGTTTACCAGATTCTATTAATTCTTTAATCCAAACAGATGGTGGCGAATACCTATTTTGCATAACTGCAAATACATGTTTATGAACATGCAAAGCTTTAAATATTACCTTTTCTGCATCAATCTTGTTTAAAGCCATAGGCTTTTCTATTACCACATGTTTCTTTGCCTCTAAACACTCTAAAGCTTGTGCAGCATGAAATCCATTGGGAGTGGCAATATTTATAACATCAACTTCTATTCCTGAACTTAAAAATTCTGATAGCGAATTAAATAAAGGAACATTATATGAATCAATGCTTAATTCTTGTTTGTTCTTTACATCAATTAATGCTACTAATTCCGCCTCTTCGTTTCTTGAGATCATCTCAGCATGTCGCTTACCAATATGGCCACAACCTATTACTGCAAATTTTATTTTCATTCTGTTAATAATTTTCAATTATATAATCAGCAATCGCTAAAGATGCTGTTGCACCTGGTGAAGGTGCATTTAATACGTGTATTTGATTTTTTTCTCTAATGATGTTAAAGTCCATAAGTAATTTACCATTTGCATCCATTGCTTGTGCCCTAACACCTGCTGTGCCTTTTACAAACATTGAATCATCAATTTCTGGAATTAACTTCTTAGCTTTTTTTAGAAATTCTGCAATAAACAATGAGCTTTTTAATTCATTCATCGAAAACATAAAATTGTTTTTAAGGAATTTTAAAAACCCTACATAGGTTACTGCATCTAGTGTATCTTTTAATGAAAAGTCTTTATTGGTATATCCTTCTCTTTTGAATGCAAAAACAGCGTTCGGTCCTACTTCTCTTTCGCCATTTATTAATCGAGTAAAATGCACTCCTAAAAATGGATACTCTGGATCTGGCACGGGATATATTAAATGGTTTACTAATTTTTTCGCTTCAGGTTTTAGCATTAAGTATTCGCCTCTGAATGGCACTATTCTTAATGGTCTTTTTTTATGAGTAAATTGCTCATAGTTTCTATCAGAAAATAAACCAGCACAATTATATATTAGATCAAATTCCCACTCATTTCGCTCATCTGTAATAACTACAGTATTTTCTTTGTTTATCACCGAAGTGATTTTAGTATTTAAAAATATTTCACCTCCTCGCATCTTGATTATAGAGCACATGGTATTCATTACTTCTTTATAATCAACAATTCCTTCTTGTGGTACTAATAATGCTTTTTGAGCAGATACAAAAGGCTCTCTTTGTTTTAGCTCAGCTGTTGATAAAAACTTCAAGCCTTCTAATCCATTCTTATTACCTCGATCAGCAAGGTCATCTAAAAATTTAATTTCACGTTCATCAGATGCTACAACAATTTTCCCACAAATGTCATGTGATATATTATTTTGTGAGCAGAATTCTGTCATTTGTTGTATACCAGAAACTGCAAGTTTTGCTTTTAAAGAACCCGGTAGATAGTATAAGCCACAATGCAAAACCCCACTGTTTCTTCCAGATTGATGCGATCCAATGGACTGTTCTTTTTCAAAAACAAAAACTTTAGCATTAGGATGTTTTAGTTGCAATTTATATGCTGTTGCAAGCCCAACTATTCCAGCACCTATAACTGCAAACTTTTTTTGTGTGCTCATTTTATTCGAGTCACTATATTGTTTTCTAACTTGTATTCTTGTTGTGATTCAGAACAAATTGCAATACCCTCCGAATTAAATTCTAAACGGTGCCCATATTCGCCTACCCACCCTAATTGACGAGCTGGATTTCCGACTACTAGTGCATATGCAGGAACTGTTTTAGTTACCACTGCGCCAGCACCAATAAATGCATACGCACCAATATCATGGCCGCAAACAATGGTTGCATTTGCTCCAATACTAGCCCCTTTTCCAACATGCGTTTTTGCATATTGATCTCTACGATTAATTGCCGAGCGAGGATTGATTACGTTTGTAAATACCATTGAGGGACCTAGAAAAACATCGTCATCACAAGTTACACCTGTGTATATGGAAACGTTGTTTTGCACTTTTACATTATTCCCCAAAACTACGTCGGGAGAAATAACAACATTCTGTCCAATATTACATTTAGTGCCAATGGTACAATTCGACATGATGTGGCTAAAGTGCCATATTTTTGTACCTTCTCCGATGGTGCAAGGTTCGTCGATAATTGCAGTTTCGTGCTTGAAGTAATTCATGTTTTTTTAGTTTCACGCAAAGATGCAAAGGAGCAAAGAGGCGTAAGTCTTGTTATTAATGATAGAATTCTTTAATGGTATTGATGATGAAATTTTGCATTTC
>JBILKW010000155.1:0-5403 GCA_044376465.1 Sphingobacteriales bacterium
CCAGGTTTGTTAGAATCTTTTTACGAAGAATTGCTTTATAAAAGATTAATAAATGAAGGTATTAAAGTGGAACGACAAAAAACGATACATATGAACATAATAGATGCTAGTATGAAAAAGCATTTCCGCATAGATTTATTAGTGGAGAACAAAGTGATTGTTGAGGTTAAAAATGTAAATATGTATGCAGATACACACAAATCTCAAATTTTAACTTATTTAAAAATTACCAATCACAAATTAGGGCTTCTAATAAATTTCAATAAACCTACCCTAAAACAAGGCATCAAAAGAATAGTAAATGGATTATAATTCCACTACAGCCCAGTCTGCGCCTCTGCCTCCTTTGCGCCTCTGCGTATTTTTAGTAATTTAGTAACCTATGAAAAAAGCTCTTTTTATGTTGCTAGTGTTTTTGGGAGGCAATTCCTTTGCTCAGAAAGTGGATGTGGCTACTGCAGAGAAAACCTATCAACGTACATTTTTGAAAGTGATTGGGCAGAACGAAAAAGGGTTCTTCTTATTAAAAAGCCCATCAGCCTTTAACAACAAACAAGAACAATTGCGATTAAGAGATAATAAAGCAGAAATCTCATTCATCAATAATAATTTAAGCACGGCATGGTCGCACCAATTTTCGTATTTAAATACAGAAGCTGAAATACAAGATATTTGCTTGTTCGGTGATAGTTTATATCTTTTTTATGCGTTGATAAATAAAGAGTATAACAAAAACGAATTGTTTGCACAAAAAATTAACATCGTAAAAGGAATCCCTGATGCGGCACCCATTTTAATTGACGAAATTGCTTTTGATAAAAAGAAAAATAGGGGAATGTTTTACATTAAAAAAAGTAAAAATAATAAATTGCTGAGTACGATGTATAAACAAAGCAATACTGATGACGAAAAATTAAACATTAACATTAGTTTACTAGACAGTTCTCTTCAAAAAGTTTGGGTAAAAAAATATAAAACAGATTTTTACGACGGAGTATTATTTCTAAATGATTTCGAGCTCAGCAATGATAGTAACGTATACATATTAACTTCATTAGACCTAGATAAAAAATTATTAAGAGATAAAAAATACACCCTAAATGTTGCAAATCTTAAAACGGAGAAATTAGAATCTATCAGTATTGTTCTGGATAAGTATTTTATCAATGATATTAAAATGGAGATTGATTACATCAATAATCAAATTGTAATGGCGGGTTTTTATTCGGAGCTAAATAGCTTTTCATCTGCTGGTATTGTGTATGCAAATATTAAATTTAATGAACGAAAAGCAAAGCTTTACACAGAAAGTTTTAAGGCTAAATTTTTAAATGAATTTAATTCTGAGCGCACTGTAAACAGAGGAACCGAGCTAATTAATTATAACATAGATCGAATTATATTGCGTACAGATGGCGGAGTAATACTCATTTCGGAATCTAATTACATTACAGAATCTACGAATTATAACTCTTACTATCAGCTATACACTACTTCATATACATATCACTACGACAATATCTTATTATTTTCCATAAATGCTAATGGCAAAATACATTGGGAGTCTATTGTACGTAAAAGTCAGGTTTCTGAGGATGATGCTGCATTTTATTCGTCGTATGTAATTTGTTTAGACGTAGATAAAGTACAGCTCATCTACAATAAACACATCAGAAAATCTACTGATGTATTGAGTTGTACAATTAACAACAAAGGAGAGAGCAGTGAAAAGATTATTATTAAAGAAAATGATAATCTTTTAATTATGCCAGGTGGAGGTCGTCAGATCTCTGCCGATCAAATTATCATTCCTTGTATTCATAAAAATAAAACTAACTTTATTCGTATTACTTATTAAAATGTTTGTTAGAATATTTAAAACGCAAGAACCCATTAATCTCGTTATATTGTTGATACTAGCAATAGGTATTAGATTGCCTTATATGTTAAATCACAACCCCATTCCTCTATTTCATTACAACGAACCTTTTAGTACTTTTATATTTGGCCAATATGGCTATTTATGGTCACATAAGGTATATAATGTTTTATTTACCACTCTTATTTATTATACAGCTGGGCTATGGTTAAATAAAATTGTAAATGATTTTGATTTAATATTCAAAAACACCCACTTGCCTTCTTTGCTTTTCGTTATAATTACTGGAATTTTCCCAACATTTTTTACGTTGGATGCAGCCATCATTATTATATTTTTTCAATTGTGGATTTTTATTCGCTTGTTTAATTTATACAAATCACAACATGCAACTATGTTGACTTTTGATTTGGGCATTGTTGTTTCCATTGCTTCTTTGTTCTATTTTCCTGCAATTGCATGGATTGTATTAATATGGTTAGCTTTATTGATTTTCAGACCTTTTGTATGGAGAGAATGGGTAGCGAGTATTTTTGGAGTGATTACACCTTATGTATTTGTAGCCTTTTTCTATATATGGGTTAATCGTTGGGAAGATTTTATTTTACTCTGGAAACCTTTAAATAACTATTGGCAAATAAATATTTTCCCAAGAAATAGCGACTATTTGCCATTGTTACCCGTAGCTCTCCTTCTTATCATTTCATTCAACAAACTCAGGGAAAACTTTAATAAAAACGTGGTGCAAGTTAGAAAATCTCAACAACTACTTTTTTTCTCGACCTTATTAACAGCTGCATCGTTTTATATTAACCCGAGTTTTAGCATTAACCATTTTATTTTATTGGCAGCGCCATTTACAGTATTTTTATCGTACTACTTTTTAGTAGCAAAAAAACAATGGATTTCTGAAGGAATTATTTTATTGATGATTGGGTCTATTATCTATTTTCAATATTATTAAAGATAGAATTTACCACTGTATGAATATTATCGGGAAAATCTACCGAGTTAGATTCTGTTGAGCTCAACCAATCTTTAATAATTGAAATATTTTTATCACAAATAGAATCTATTACTGGATTACCCATTAATCGCAATGCCTCTGCATTACATGCTTGTTCATATTGACCGGCCATGGGTACAATCATAATTTTTTTACCTAAAAAGAGCGCTTCAGCTGGAGCTTCAAATCCTCCTCCGGTTAATAACCCCTCGCAACTTGCTACACTATTATTGTAATTTTCATTATGTATCGGTTTAATTTCAACATTACCAACTGTATACCCAACTTTTTCGCGCTTAGAAAAAACCTGCCATTCGGTATTATTAAATTGAGCCAGAAATTTTATCAATGTTTTATCATCGTATGCTGGCAAATAAACGGTGTAATGCCCTTTGTTTATTGGCTTTAAGGCGCGAATATCATTTCTAATAATTGGAGTAGTAATAAACTCGTCATAGGCTTTGAAATGAAAAGCTATTTGTTTATTACTTGGTGCATAATTTTTAAATACTGCTTCGGCAAAATTATTTTTAAACGCAGGACGAGGAGTGTTTTTAGATAGGAATGCAGATTGGTGACTTAATGCAAAAACACTTTTGTTTTTGAGCTTACCAGCCCATGCAGAAACGGGTTCAAAATCATTTAAAATAATATCGTACTGGTTTAAATTTAAGTTTATGATGTCATTGAAGAACGTAAGCGGTCGCAATTTCTTGAAAGTACCCCAATAATCTACTCCGCCTTCTGTTCCGAATATGAAACTTGCACCACGTAAATTATATTTTACGGATTGTGGTAAATTTACATCGAATTGAGTGCCGCTAATTAAGATGTCTAATTCTGCACGTTGTTGTAATAATGGAATGAAGTCGCGAGCCCTGCTTATATGCCCATTTCCGGTACCTTGTATGGCGTAAAGAATTTTCATTTATTGTCCTAAAATACAAAAAATATCTAATCTATATTTTTTTCAATTAGTGATTGATATAAAAATCCTATATCCATTTGTTGATGCAAGTCTAATAATTCTTCTTTCAATTCATCTTCATCTATACTTACATAGCTAAACCCTTTAAAATTATATATACTCCATTGCCCATTATGATATTCTAAACTCGTTAAACTTTCTACCCAGTCGCCCGAATTCAAATACATAACCTCAGCATTGTCTTTTTTAATTATCTTTTTTTCTGCATGATGTATGTGCCCACAAATTACATAATCATACCCTTTTTCAATGGCTATATCAGCCGCAGTATCTTCAAAATCGTTTATAAATTTTACTGCATTTTTAACCGATTGTTTTATTTTTTTTGATAAACTCATTTTTTCTTTACCCAATTTTTTTAAAATGTAATTGATAAATGTATTGAGTAAAATCAAAGTATCATATCCAACAGCACCTAATTTTGCGAGTAGTTTAGAGTATTGCATGGTGATGTCAAAAACATCGCCGTGGAAAATCCATGCTTTTTTACCATCCAGATCAAGCACCAGTTTATTTGATATTTTTAAAGAGCCTAATTCAAATCCATCAAACTTTCGTAAAACCTCATCGTGGTTACCAGTTAAATAATGCACAGGGGTGCCCTGGCTAATGTATTTTAGAATTCTGCGGAGTACTTTTAAATGAGATTCGGGGAAATAACGTTTGCTGAATTGCCACATGTCGATAATATCGCCATTCAATATTACCATGCCAGGCTCAATGCTTTTTAAATAATGAAGGAGTTCTTTAGCTTGGCAACCATATGTGCCTAAATGCACATCAGATATTACCACAATATCAACTTTCCTTTTAGTCATTTTCTATTTTGACCAAAAATCAACTTTTAATATGAAGAAATTGTTAAGTAGCAAATAATAAATTATTCCTCGTCTTCGAAGTTAACCTCGTAAGGACTGAGGTAAAAAGCCAATAAGCCAGCTAGTGCAGTAATTAATATAAACGTTGTAACAGTTTCCATATTCAATTGATATAACACAAAAGAACGGGTACAGTTTTAACTTAATGTAAAGAAATTTAGAAGTTTCTAATTCGATCTAACTGTTTAATATGGTGTATAGAATGAATTTTCATAAAAGTAATCCATTGTTTATTATTTAAAAGCCCTAAAACAGGATGTTTTAGCTTTTGCGATGGACTCCAGAGGGCATGAGATTTCCAGATATTTATAAGTTCTGCACGCAAACTTTCCGTTGCCTCTCGAGCATCGGCAATGCTTAAAAATTGAGGGGTTCTTTTAGCTACTACATCAGGCACTTTTCTTCCGCTCGGAAATCGTCCTGTAAATAATAATAATCTTACTTTCCAGGGCAATTTGCCATTATCTTCTGTTGCTTTTCCCTCTACTGCCTTCTGCATATTTTGCACAGTTAATCTATTTGCAAAAATAATATGTGCATATACTTCTGCTGGAGACCACACTTCTGGATTTATTTTTTCTAGGAATTTACTTTCCGTGTATGTGTTTAATCTACTGTGATACTCTTCTATTGTTTGTATTAAAACATGATA
>JBILKW010000034.1:0-15864 GCA_044376465.1 Sphingobacteriales bacterium
TTATCGAAATTATATTGTAAAAATTTTCGTAGTCATTACACTATTTCGGAATTTATTTATATTGATTTTTTTAGCTGATGTCCTCTACTTGATTCATTGAAATTTCCGTTATGGTAAACTAAATTACCATTAACAAAAGTATGAGTAACCATGGTTTGGAATTTAGTTCCTTCTAATGGAGACCATCCACATTTAGATAAAATATTACTTTTATCTACAACCCAATTCGTATTTAAGTCAACTATACATAAATCTGCAAAATATCCTTCCTTGATATAACCTCTTTTCTCAATAGCATATAGAATTGCAGGATTATGGCACATTTTTTCTACCACTTTTTCAAGAGAGATTAAGCCTTGTTTAAAAAACTCTAACATAATGTTTAAGGAGTGTTGCACAATTGGTGCTCCAGACATTGATTGAAAGTAAGGCTTTAGTTTTTCCTCTATTGTATGCGGAGCATGGTCTGTGGTTATGATGTCAATTCTATCGTCTAACAATGCTTTTAAAAGACCTTTTTTATCATTATCTGATTTTATTGCCGGATTCCACTTTATTAACGTCCCCAAACGTTTGTAATCTACGTCTGAAAACCATAAATGGTGAACTGATACTTCAGTTGTGATGTTTTTCTCTTTAAGAGGGATGTCGTTTCTAAACAAATGGGTTTCTGCCTCCGTGGTAAGGTGTAAAATATGTAATCTTGCATTATATTTATTGGCAATTTCTATCGCTCTCTTCGTTGCATCGTAACATGCTTTCTCGCTTCGTATAATTGGATGAAATTCTACAGGCACATCTTCTCCATATTTTTCTCTGAACATTTGTTCATTTTCTTCAACTAACTGTTCTTTTTCAGAATGAATGGCAATGATAGACTTACAATTTGCGAAAAGTTTTTCCATTGTATCAGGATTATCTGCCAACAAGTTTCCTTTTTTTGTGAAATAAAGACCATCATCAGAAACTCCGAGAAGTTTAGTAGTATCGAGCTTAATTACTTCATCCAAATTATCGCCATTTACTCCTAAAAAGAAACCATAATTCGCTAAAGATTTTTCTGATGCAAGCTTATTTTTTTCATTCAAGATCTCCATTGTTAATACATTGGGAACTGTATTTGGCATATCTATAAATGAAGTTATGCCACCAGCAATAGCGGCCTTACTCTCGGTATATAGATCTCCTTTATGTGTTAATCCGGGTTCACGGAAATGCACTTGTCCGTCTATAATGCCTGGCAATAAATATTTACCTGTACCATCTATTATAAAAGCATCGTTATTATTGATAACCGAGTCTATATTTTGAATTAAGCCTTTGTTAACTAATACATCTCCAAGAATAATGCTACCTTCATTTACGATGTTTATATTTTTGATTAATATTTGTGTGGACATTTTGTATTTTATAAAGATTTAATTCAAACTCATGAGTAATTGCATTTGTAGATTAAAGCGAAAATAGTGATTTTTAAATAAAAGTATTTTTGAAAGTAAAAGAAATTTAAAAAGCACTCATCAGAGTAACACAAATATTTATACACTTTTCTTTAGCATTTACATTTCTTTCTTCAAAAACTTACCCGTATAACTCTTCTTATCTTTCGCTAATTCTTCTGGGGTTCCTGTAAAAATGATTTGTCCACCGCCTGCGCCGCCCTCCGGGCCCATATCTATTACATGGTCGGCTACTTTTATTACATCCATGTTATGCTCTATCACCAACACTGTATTGCCGCGGTTTACTAATTCATCTAATACTCCAAGTAATATTCGGATGTCTTCAAAATGTAATCCTGTGGTAGGTTCGTCTAAAATATAAATGGTTTTTCCTGTATCTTTTTTAGAAAGTTCTGTTGCTAATTTTACTCTTTGTGCTTCGCCGCCCGATAAGGTAACCGACGATTGACCTATGGTGATATATCCCAAGCCAACATCTTGTATTGTTTTTATTTTGCGTAAAATTTGTGGCATATTTTCGAAGAATGGAACCGCTTCTTCAATGCTCATGTTTAATACATCGGCAATCGATTTTCCTTTGTAACGCACTTCTAACGTTTCTCTGTTGTAACGTTTGCCATTACAGGTTTCACAAAGCACTTGCACGTCGGGTAAGAAATTCATTTCAATTACTTTCATGCCCGCGCCCTCACAAGTTTCGCACCTCCCTCCTTTTACGTTAAACGAAAATCTTCCTGGTTTATATCCGCGTATTTTTGCTTCAGGTAATTGCACAAATAAATTACGGATGTCTGAGAAAACGCCTGTATAAGTTGCAGGGTTAGAGCGTGGAGTTCTACCAATAGGCGTTTGGTCTATCTCAATTACTTTATCTACATTCTCCAATCCCTTTACTGCTTTATAAGCTAATGGTTTTCGTTTAGAGTGATAAATGTATTGATTCAAAATTGGATAAAGCGTTTCGTTAATCAAGGTAGATTTTCCACTGCCCGAAACTCCCGTAACACAAATAAATTTTCCGAGTGGAATTTCTAAATCAACATTCCTTAAATTATTACCGGTCGCTTTTTCTAGCTTAATACTTTTACCATTTCCTTTTCTTCTGCTTTTCGGAATTTCAATAGCGCGCTCTCCATTTATATACTGCGCTGTTATGGTATTTGATTTTAATATTTGGGATGGTGTTCCTTGGGCTACAATTTGCCCGCCGTGCACACCTGCTGCCGGACCAACATCTATTACATGGTCGGCTTCCATAATCATATCCTTATCATGCTCTACCACCAAAATAGAATTTCCTAAATCGCGTAAATTTTTTAATGCCGAAATTAACTTTTCATTGTCACGCTGATGCAAACCAATTGAAGGTTCATCTAAAATATATAATACGTTTACTAACTGCGAGCCGATTTGAGTTGCCAATCTTATGCGTTGTGCTTCACCACCCGATAATGATTTAGATACTCTATCTAAATTCAAATATTCTAAACCTACATCCAATAAAAATCCGATGCGTGCTCTTATCTCTTTTAATATTTCGGAAGCAATCATATTTTGTCGTTCCGATAATCTTTTCTCTAATCCATCAAACCATTTCGAAAGCGTTTGCAAATCCATGCTCGCCAATTCGAAAATATTTTTCTGATCTATTTTAAATTGCAGTGATTCTTTTTTTAATCGCGCACCATTACAAGTTGGGCATGCCACTTTTTGTACAAACTCTTCAATGTCGTGGTCTTCATCGTCGGATTTACGATCGTTTTGTTGATCTAAATATTTCACAATTCCTTGGAAACTCACATTGTAAGAAGCGGTTTGTCCGCCGTATTGCATTTGCACTGGTATGGGTTCTTCTGTCCCGTATAATATAGCTTGTAGGGCTTCTTTAGATAATTTTTCAAGTGGTGTTTGCATGGTAAATCCCATCGCTTTTCCTAAGCCTTTTAACATCTGGAAATTCCATGATTCTCGGTATTCTCCTAAGGCTACAATACCACCTGCTGCAATACTCAACTTTTTATTTGGCATCAATAATTTTTCATCCACTTCAAACACATAACCCAAGCCATCACACTGTTCGCATGCTCCGTAAGGTGAGTTAAATGAAAAAGAATTTGGTTGTGGTTCGTCGTAAGAAATACCGGTATCTGGACACATTAAAAATTTACTAAAATGCTGATCGGTATTTTTATCGTTATCTAAAATTTTAATAATTCCTTTCGCTTGTTTCATCGCGGTTCGCACTGCATTTACTACTCTGCTTCGCTCCTTTTCGTTCACTACAATTCTATCCACCACAATTTCAATGTCGTGAATTTTGTAACGATCTACTTGCATCTTTGGTTCCAAATCCAACACTTCATTATCCACTCGAACTTTTAAATAGCCTTGTTTTCTTATCTGTTCAAAGAGTTCGCGGTAATGGCCTTTACGTCCTTTAACAATTGGCGCAAGTATGGTAATGGTTTTATCTTTATAATTTTTGATGATGGCATCAATGATTTGATCTTCGCTCATTTTCACCATCAATTTATTAGTATTGTAAGAATATGCATCAGCTACGCGTGCATAAAATAAACGCAGGAAATCGTATATCTCTGTAATAGTACCCACAGTAGATCGAGGGTTTTTACTAGTCGTTTTTTGTTCGATGGCAATCACCGGACTCAGTCCATCAATCTTATCAACGTCGGGGCGTTCTAATCCACCTAAAAACTGACGAGAGTAAGCGTTAAAGGTTTCCATGTAACGGCGTTGACCTTCGGCGTAAATAGTATCAAAAGCAAGCGAAGATTTTCCGCTGCCGCTTAATCCTGTGATTACTACCAGCTGGTTTCTAGGAAAAGTAACATCAATGTTTTTTAAATTATGTACTCGCGCACCGTAAACTTCCAATTTCGAATGTTCAATGGGTTGATCTGTCTTCTTCTTCATATCCTTAACAAATTAACAAAAAAAAATCCTCAGGGTTTCTATTCCCGAGGATTGTGATGAAAATTTTATCAACATTAAATTTAACGTCCATCAAAAGGGTTACTAGCATCGTACCCAATTTTTGGTATTTGTATGTAATATACCTTGTTCTCTTGGTTCTGTAGAAAAGCTTCGCGCAACCAAGGGTTAAATGTTTTAATGGTTTTATAATTGATGTTTAAACGAGTTGCAAATTGTGCCATGTCTGTAATAGCTGTGTCAACCTTCACTGTATATGTTGGAATAAGTGGATACATATCTTTTTTACGAATGCGGTAGCCATAATCGTCAGAATGCTCCATGATTTCTTTCATGGCTACAATTCTAAATACATAGCGTGAAGTTTCTTGGTTCAATACCAAATCGTAATAGTTCTTAGTACCTTGGCGATTTATCTGGGTTTTTACTCCTGTTAATCCCATGTTATATGCTGCTGCCACCATAGTCCAATTACCTAATTCCTTGTACATTTTGTTAAAATAATCGCAAGCCGCTTGTGTCGACTTTTCTACGTGGTAACGTTCATCTACTTGCGCATTTACTTCTAGACCATATTCGCGGGCGGTGTTTTCCATAAACTGCCAAAAGCCAACGGCACCGGCTGGCGAGGTTAGGTTTAAGAAACCCGTTTCCACCACCGGTATATATTTAAAATCGTCGGGAATACCATTGCGTTTTAAAATAGGTTCGATAATGGGTAACCATCTATTTGCTCTTTTGTGTATAAGAATGGTTTGCGTTTGCCAATAGGTATTAATTAAAAGCTCACGATCCATGCGTTCAAATACTTCGAAATCATATAAAGGCATTTTCTCATTCGCGAAGGAAAGATCCTTTGGAACTTCCAAGGCATACACATTGTATTTAGACTTGAATAGCAGTTTGTATTCATCGTCGCTTAAACGTGCGCTGAATGTAAACAACTGCATTACAAGAGCAAGTATCATCAGGAGGCCGAAGCTCAGAATCACTTTTCTTTGTTTTATGATTTGTTGCATAAATTCTTCTTTCTTTATTTTTTTGAATTGTGGTGTCAAATCGGGCGCAAAAATACAGACATTTTGGTTCTAATCCTAAAGATGATAGATCTTTGTGCTTGAGAATGAGCAATTTGTTTACACAAGCGGTTCAAAAGTTGCCTTTAAAGCCAATAAACAAGGGAAAGTGGAATGCTAAAAAAAATTGCTTTTTTTTTAATGAAGATGTAAAAAACATGTATTTCTGCGTATTTTTGTAGCATGACATATAAAAAAACAAATCGTCGGGATGACGATAAGCGCAGAGGCGCAGAGGGAGCAGGGAGCAGGGAGAGGAAGCAACATGGTTCGGATAGGCCAGCAAGTGGTGAAGAGCGGGGAGCGAGGAACAGAGATAGGAAACCCTATTCATCAGATAGACCAGTAAGAAAATCATATCATACGGATAGGCCAGCGAGAGAGGATGAGCGGGGAGCGGGCAATAGAGATAGGAAACCCTATTCATCAGACAAACCAGTAAGAAAATCATATCATTCGGATAGGCCAGCGAGAGGCGATGAGCGGGGAGCGGGGAACAGAGACAGGAAGCCGTATTCATCAGACAAACCAGTAAGAAAATCATATCATTCGGATAGGCCAGCGAGAGAGGATGAGCGGGGAGCGGGGAACAGAGATAGGAAACCCTATTCATCAGACAAACCGAAAAGAAAATCTAGTACTAGTAGAACACCAGCGGCTAAACCAGGTCCGTTTGATAAGTTCAACATAGATAAAATGCGCGAAGCGAAGGCGGAGAGCTTGGAAAAAAAAGAACGTAAGCGACCTACTATTCGCAGAAATGCGGAAAAAGGTAGGCCAAATGCAAACAGTAAAGACTTAAGAGGCGCGGAGCGAGCAGAGAGTAAAAAGCGTGTAGCTGTAAACAGAGAGCCTAGAGTGGAGAAGCGTACGGAGAAAATAAGTGATAAGGTTACAGAAGCGAAAGGTTTTGAACGCAGGAGAACGGAGCCTGACGAGTTGATTCGTTTAAATAGATTTATTGCTAACTCGGGCGTATGTTCGAGAAGAAAGGCAGATGAGTTAATTGAAAAAGGAGAGGTAACTGTAAACGGCGAAGTAATTCGTGAGTTAGGATTTAAAGTTAAATACTCCGATAAAATAAAATTTGAAGGCAAACTTTTAAAGCCTGGTAAATTAGTATATGTACTATTAAATAAACCTAAAGATTTTATTACCACAACCGACGATCCGATGGAACGCCGTACGGTACTAGATCTTACTTCTAAAATTACCAACGAACGAATTTTCCCGGTTGGCAGATTAGATAGAAATACCACGGGACTTTTGTTACTGACAAATGATGGCGACTTGGCTGACAAACTTTCGCACCCAAGAAATCAGGTTAGAAAAGTGTATGAAGTCGAGCTCGACAAATCATTAGTTGCAAAAGATTTTGAAAAGGTTCGCGACGGGTTGGAATTAGAAGATGGCTTTGCAAAAGTAGACCAGATTTCTTACCTCGATGGAAAATCTAAAAAGTTTGTAGGTGTTGAAATTCACATCGGCAGAAACAGAATTGTTCGTAGAATTTTTGAATCATTAGGCTATGAAGTAGTTCGCCTCGACCGTGTAATTTATGCAGGCCTTACTAAAAAAGATTTATCGCGCGGAAGATGCAGAATGTTGAGCAAAGAAGAATTGATATATTTGAAACACCTTAATAAGTACTAGTTTCCGAAAATCCGAAAGGCCGAAAGATCGAAAGACCGAAAGACCGAAAATCCGAAAGACCGATACGCTGTAAGCCAGTTAGGTCGGGTTTTCGGGTTGTCGGATTTTCGGACTGTCGGACTGTCGGATTAACAAAATTATGAAAAAAGCGATTCGCATTATAACAAAATCTCTACTCTACTTCTTCGCAATAAGTATTTTACTAACCATTATTTACCGTTTTGTTCCCCCTCCTATTACCTATTTAATGGTACAGCGGATGGTTGAACAAAAAATGGATGGAGAAAAAATAAAACTGAAAAAAGATTGGGTACCAATGGGGGAAGTTTCTTCGTTCATGACCCGTGCTGCAATTGCATCAGAAGATGGTCGCTTTTTAGATCACCATGGTTTTGATTTAGAAGCCATGCAAAAAGCATACAAATACAATCAGAAAAGTAAACGCACCAAAGGAGGTTCTACCATCTCTCAACAAGTTGCAAAAAATATTTTTCTATGGCCTGCTCGCTCCTATTTTCGCAAAGGGTTAGAAGCTTACTTTACTGTACTTATCGAAGTATTCTGGAGTAAAGAACGCATCATGGAAGTGTATTTAAATTGCATTGAAATGGGCGACGGTGTGTATGGAATTGAAGCAGCAGCAAAATACTATTTTAAAAAATCTGCAAAAGATTTATCTAAAAGAGAGTCGGCAGCTATTGCCGCCATCTTACCAAACCCTCGTAAATGGTCGGCTTCTAAACCCAATGCTTATATACAAAAGAGGCAGTACCGTATTTTAAAAGCAATGAGGTACGTAGGGAAGCCTAAATGGTAAGTTAAATGTCACAAAGGACGCTTAATTCGTATTCATCTGGTATTTCACACTTTGCACAAAAGTATTTTTCTGCAATAAATGCAAGTAAGCATTATTACATGCTTCTTCCCAATTGTAGGGTTGGTTTGGTAAATCATTTCTCTTTTTAGTTAAAAAATAATCGATGTCTTTTGGTGCAGCCATGGTTCTTATGTTAGCAATTTGCTCTGCAATATTCGAATGTTGTAACATGCCTACTCCTTCTGTAACCATTGCCACCATTTTACCTTCTTTATTCATCAAGCCTACACATATTACAAACACACCTATAGGGTCGCTAAGCGATTGAAGTTTCTCGCCTTTTATTACATGGTTCGTCCCTAAATCGATGTAATAATTTTTTGCCGATGATGAGGTGCTATTCAATATTCCTTTTTCTTTTATTATACCAGATGGGTACACAAAGGTTTCGCGTAAACACGGTACTAATATATAATCGATGTTATTCGCGTTCATGTAGGATACTAATTCGGTATTTAGTTTTTTCTTTCCTTTAAAAGCAGCCATCACTATTTGGTTGGGAGCATAACCCTCTATTTGGCTTTGCACATACAATGGCCTCTCTACGCCTTCGTTCATCGGACCAAAATAAACATCTGGGTAATCTTGCGATTTATAATTGTTTTGTACTTGAATTTTGATGGCTGATTTAGATTGAAAAAAGGAATCGATGTTCATTAATAATTTATTTAAGGATGAATTAGATAACATAAATACTTCATCGAAATTTGAATACCTGGAAGGTAAATATCCAATTTTGGATGTTTCGCTAACCTTGTGTTTATTGACTAGTTCTGCATAATAGGGCGAACCATACATTTGAGGTTGCTGGTTCTTAGGCAAATCAAAGGATACTTGTATGAGGGATATGAAAACGAAGGCTATGATTATTTTTAGTTTCATTTTTAAAGGTTTTTATTTGACGACAAAATTAAGAATTAATACCCTTATTTTGAAAGAGTATCGGTCACAAAGGGCGCTATGTGACCGATAAACAAAAAAAAGACCCTCTCAATTTCTCGAGAGGGTCTTCCTTTAAATATTATTGAAATTACTCAGCCACTACTTCAAACGGGACTTGAATTTTCACTTCTTTGTGTAAGTTCAAGTTAGCCACGTAGCTACCTAAGAATTTAACATCCGTTTCAAACGTAATTCTCTTACGATCTACCTCGAATCCTAATTTTTTCAATGCTTCAGCAAACTGAATTGTATTTACTGCACCGAAGATTTTACCAGTTTCACCTGCTTTAGCACCGATAGATACTGAAACATTTTGTAAACCTGCTGCAATTGCTTCTGCGTCGTTTTTAATACGATCTTGTTTGAATTGTGCTTGGCGGATATTTTCCGCTAATATTTTACGGTTCGATTCTGTAGCTAATACAGCGAAACCTTTTGGGATTAGATAGTTACGTCCGTAACCATCTTTTACTCTAACTACATCGTCTTTGTAACCCAAACTCTTGATATCTTGTTTTAATATAACTTCCATTTCGTATCCCTCCTTATTTCAATGAATCTGCAACATAAGGTAATACACCGATATGACGTGCACGTTTCACTGCTTGAGCAACTTTACGTTGGTATTTCAATGATGTACCTGTTAAACGACGTGGTAAAATTTTACCTTGGTCATTTATAAACTTCAATAAGAAATTAGCGTCTTTGTAATCGATATACTTAATTCCGTTCTTCTTAAAACGGCAATATTTTTTACGTGTGTCCTCCACCTTGGGAGCTGTTACGTAGCTAATGTTATCTTTTGCCATCTTAGTTTGCCTCCTCTACTACTTTAGTTCTTTTCGGAAGTGGAGCTAATTGCCCGTTACGCTTACGATCGTTGTACGCTACCGCGTGCTTATCTAAAGCTACCGTTAAGAAACGCATAATACGCTCATCACGCTTATACTCTACTTCTAATTTGTTAATTAATGCACCGTCAGCTTTAAACTCCGTCAAATGGTAGAAACCCGTAGATTTCTTTTGAATAGGGTAAGCTAGTTTTTTCAGACCCCAATTGTCTTCTGCGACAATTTCGGCACCGTTATCAGTCAATACTTTTTTGAATTTGGCAACTACCTCTTTCATTTGTTCTTCTGATAACAAAGGGGTCACAACGATTAACGTTTCGTAATTTTTCATTGTGTTACTTTGCTTTTTATTTATTTAATTAATTGGTTTCCCGCTTTAAAGGGGTTGCAAATATAGTGAAAATGTGCAAATGTGCAAATGTGAAAATGTGAAAATGTGCAAATGTGATTGTAGGACAGTAGGAAAGCCACAGATGTGTTTTTGCAGTGAATTTGTGCTACTCTCTATTCTCTACTCGCTATTAAATAATACACGCAGGTAGTCACAAAATTCCTCAAAAATGGCACATTTCGTACAATTGGGAGCTGTAAACGCGGTTCGAGATTAAATTTATAGCGATAAATCGGGTTTATGAGGTAATGATTCTTTTGTAGAATTCTATACCCTGTTCGATCGCAAATACGTTCAAATCGTTCTATACTGATGCCGGTATCTTTAATTTCTAATAGCTCTTTAACTGCGTCTGAATGCTCTCCTGCCCTCTCTAAAATCCATTTATAAATAACAGCAGGTAATAAATGGTAATAGGGCAGTTTACTCAACCACTTATTCTTACATATTTGTTGATGCCCCCCAAAAGGCATGTACCAAGGCGGAAATCCGAAAAAGATCACCCCCTCTTTAGCTACATACTTTTTTAGCTGCGCAATTATTTTCTCTTGCTCCGGAATATGCTCTATTGAATCTTTTAGGATGATGATATCAAATTGATTCGCAAAATCGTTCTCAAAATCAACATCGTATATATTTTTTGCAATAAACCTAGCCAAACCCGTATCCACATACTCGCGCATGTAATTCTTTGCTTTTTCTACCCTAGAGGGCTCCAAATCAACCCCCACCACTTTACAACCCAGTTCTGTAAAGGCCTTTAATACACCGCCTTCACCACAACCAATTTCCATAACCTTAGTGCTCGCATCAATCTTTTTAAATTGAGCTATAAATGGTAAGACATAGTTTTTGGAGTTTTCGTATTGCTGATTAAAATATACGTCCCAATCGGTATGAAATTCGAATGCCATGTTTTAGTATTGAGTATTGAGTATCGAGTATAGGGAACAATTATAGAAAATTTTCTTGATACTCAATACTCGATACTCGATACATTTTTATATTTTAGCGCCGTGGAGAATTTTATTGTTTCGGCTCGTAAATATCGCCCGGCTGTATTTAATACGGTTGTAGGCCAATCACATATTACCAATACCTTGAAAAATGCGATTAAGAATAATCACTTAGCGCAAGCCTTTTTATTTTGTGGACCAAGAGGTGTAGGTAAAACAACTTGTGCGCGTATTCTTGCTAAAACAATTAATTGTACTAACCACAGCTCAGAAACGGAAGCATGTGACCAATGTGAGTCATGCGTGTCTTTCAGAAATGGAACTTCATTAAACATACACGAACTCGATGCGGCTTCTAATAACTCGGTTGATGATATTAGAAACCTTGTAGAACAAGTTCGCTTTGCTCCACCATCTGGAAAATATAAAATTTATATCATAGACGAGGTTCACATGCTCACTACGAGTGCATTTAATGCATTCCTAAAAACATTAGAAGAACCACCATCGTATGCTATCTTTATTTTAGCTACTACTGAGAAACATAAAATTATTCCAACCATTTTATCGCGTTGCCAAATATTCGATTTTAATAGAATTCAGGTTGACGATATTGCGCACCATTTGAAATTTATTTCGGATAGCGAAAAAATTGAAGCAGACTCAGAGGCGTTGCATGTAATTGCGCAAAAGGCCGACGGTGCTTTGCGCGATGCACTTTCTATCTTCGACCAACTTGTTTCTTTTGCTGGTCAGCATTTAACCTACCAATCTGTTATCGATAATTTAAACATACTCGATTATGATTATTATTTTAAAATTACCGATGCGATTTTAAATCAAAGTGTGAAAGATATTTTGTTGACATTCGATGAGATTTTACAAAAAGGTTTTGATGGTAATAATTGCATCAATGGATTAAGTGAGCACTTCCGAAACCTTTTGGTAGCGAAGGATGCGGCAACAGTACAACTTTTAAAAGTAAGCGATCAATTAAAGCAACGCTACTTAGATCAGAGCATCAAATGTTCTGCATCTTTACTCCTTTCGGCTTTGAACATTGCTAACCAGTGCGACATACATTACAAACAAAGTAAAAACCAACGACTGCATGTAGAGTTTGCCTTTATGAAAATGTGCCACATACAATCGGCATTAAACATTGCTCAACTTCCTGACGATTCGCAGGCGGTAAAAAAAAAATGAATAATGAAGCTGTAAGTACACTAAAAACAGATACTACAACAGTAACATTAACATCAGAACTCTCATCATCCGAAATAAAAAAGGAGGATACTCTAATTTCTATGCCTAGCACCGGGGGGACTCCGCTAAAAACAAATTCCAGTTCGGGCAAAAAACCAGCCATCAAACTTCCGAGTATCGCCGATATAAAATCGGGTAAATTCGAATTAAAAAAAGAAGAAAAGCAAGAGGAAGTCGTACTTCCAACCAACGACTTTTCTTATGGCGATTTTAAGCATTACTGGGACGAAGCCATTGCGCAAATTGGCGCGAAGAACCAAGCATCTATTAATGTAATGATTGCTAATTTACAACCCGAATTAAAAGACAATACCAATATACATCTACAATTCAACAATAAAATTCAGCTCGAATTATTTCAATCAGAAAAACCTTTTATTGCTGGATACCTACGTGAAAAACTACAAAACTATAACATTGATTTTGTGATAGAAATGAATACCACAGAATTAGACAGTACACCTTATACCAATGCCGAAAAGTTTAAATCGATGAGCTCGAAGAACCCTAATTTGCAGGTGTTGAGAGATGTATTGGGTTTGGATATAAGTTAGTGAGTTTGTTTACTTTTATTAATTAAGACGTACATCATAATTTGCAACACCCCTCAACTCCGCTTCGCTACGTTCGGGGACCGAAACTTTATGGCAAGGAGAAAAAAGAACTCGCTACGCGAGTTCTTTTTTCTCCTTTTCTTTTTTAGACGAAGGAAGCGGTCCCCGAACGTAGCGGAGCGGAGTTGAGGGGCGGTGCTCTTTATTCTATGCTCCTATTTTCTTTTTTTCTATTTTCTACTTTCTACTAATCAATAAATTAAAAGAAAATACTAACTTTGAACACAATTTTAAAGACCATATGAATAAGATAAAAGTAGTTAATCCGGTAGTAGAGTTAGATGGGGACGAGATGACCCGCATCATCTGGAAATTTATTAAAGACAAGTTGATACTTCCATATTTAGAAATCGATATAAAATATTACGACTTAGGAATAGAATACCGCGATGAAACGAACGACCAAGTAACGATTGATGCCGCGGAAGCAATAAAAAAATATAATGTTGGAATTAAATGTGCGACCATAACTCCTGATGAAGCACGTGTAAAAGAATTCAACTTAAAACAAATGTGGAAGTCGCCAAACGGAACCATTCGTAATATTTTAGATGGTACAGTTTTCCGCGAGCCCATAGTAATGAAAAATATTCCTCGTTTAGTTCCAAACTGGACCGCTCCTATTTGCATCGGTCGCCATGCATTCGGCGATCAGTATCGTGCAACAGATTTTGTAACCAAAGGAAAAGGTAAACTAACCATTAAATTTGAAGGCGAAGATGGAACGATAATAGAGCATGAAGTGTTCAATTTTAAAGGGGATGGTGTTGCATTGGCCATGTATAATACCGAAGAATCAATCATGGGTTTTGCACGTGCTTGCTTTAACCAAGCATTGATGAAGAAATGGCCATTGTACCTCTCAACAAAAAATACGATTTTGAAAAAATACGATGGGCGTTTTAAAGACATCTTCGAAGAAATTTATCAGAATGAATTCAAAACAAAGTTTGATGCAGCTGGTATTACTTACGAACATCGTTTAATTGACGATATGGTTGCATCGGCATTAAAATGGAACGGAAATTTTGTATGGGCATGTAAAAACTACGATGGCGACGTACAGTCGGATACAGTAGCGCAAGGTTTCGGATCATTAGGTTTAATGACATCGGCATTAATTACTCCTGATGGTAAAACAATGGAAGCAGAAGCAGCGCATGGTACTGTTACTCGCCATTACAGAGATCATCAACAAGGCAAACCAACCTCTACAAATCCAATTGCCTCTATATTCGCATGGACACAAGGCTTAGCTTTCCGCGGAGAATTGGATAACAACCAAGAATTAATTCGCTTTGCCAAAACCTTAGAAAAAGTATGTATCAATGTAGTTGAATCCGGCAAAATGACAAAAGATTTAGCAGTTTGTATCCATGGCAATAAAGTAAACCACGGCGAACACTATTTATATACAGATGAATTTTTAAACGAGGTGGATGTTGCGCTTAAAGCAGCGTTATAATGCACTAAGTCGACAAAAGAAAATGTATTATCCCTGTTTAAACGTATTGGGCAAATTTTTTGTTTTCTTTTTAATGCCTAATTTTTTCATATATTTATATAAATCATAATATTAATTAATATGAAAAAATTAATTTTCCTTGCTTTATTCGCATTTAGCATTTCTCTTGTCTCTGCGAAAAAAGATCCAGAATATGTGAAAAATTGGGAGCTGAAAACTATGAACAGCATCGATATTCAGGTGAAATGTACTATGAGAATAAATCCTAACGGTCAATTTGTAGGAAAAGGCATTTGTAATAATTTTACAGGAAATTTTGCCATAAATGGCAAGAAAAAAATTATTTGCAATGAAAATATTATTAGTACGAAAATGCTATGTAAAGACACCGAATCAATCGAAAATGAATTTTTTGCAACCTTAAAAAAAGTAGATGGTTATGAAATTGACGACGATGTTCTTTATTTGAAATCGCAAAAAATAACTGTTCTTACTTTTACAAAGATAGAAGAGCCCATAAAGGAAAAGAAGAAAAAGAATAAATAAATGCGTAAATATTCATATGCTAAAACAAGGAAGTGATGCTCTTTTTTCAAATAACTAAAAGCGGTCATAAAACATGTAAAAGCGAAATTGAGAACTGATATATAAAAACAACACAAAATTAAGATGAAGAGAATTTTACTAGTAGTACTATTAATTATTGCGGATATGGGATTTACATCTGCGCAATGCGTTGGTGGCAATAGATACAAGGCTTCGATATTTGGGTATGATTCTGTAATGAATTTAAAATACGGACAAAACGTAACTGCAACTTCATCATTAGTACAAGATTTATTATTAGATATTTATTTACCAGCAAACGATACTTTCCAAAAAAGACCGCTAGTATTTTTCACTCACGGAGGTTCTTTTGTTTCAGGATCTAAAGCTAATGGAGATGTTGTTTATTTAAGCAGAGAATTTGCAAAACGCGGATACGTATGTGTGTCACAAAACTACCGCATTGGTATGGAAGAGTTTAATACTCAATCGGCGGCAAGAGCAGTATGGAGGGCAATGCAAGATGCACGTGCGGCAATACGTTACATGAAAGCAAATGCATCCGTGTATGATATAGATACTAACATGATTATTTATGGAGGCACTTCTGCAGGTGGATTTACTGCGTTACATGCTGCTTTTTTAGATCAAGCAAACGAAGTGTTGCCATTAATTGACACTACAGCATACACAGGCCCAGGTAGCACTGGTTTGGGGAACTTTAGAGGCACAACAAATAATTTACCTAACTCTTCGGATGGTATAAAAGCAGTGTTAAATTTATGTGGTGCAATTGGCGATACTGCTTGGAT
>JBILKW010000156.1:0-5389 GCA_044376465.1 Sphingobacteriales bacterium
AAAGGTAAATGAAAACATCGATTGGAAAAAAGACGGGGTATACAATGTTACAGTATCAGGCAAGCTAACGGTTCATGGAGTTGATAAAGATCGTACCATCCCGGGTACTATTACGGTGAAAAATGGAATCATTAGCATCTTAACTAAATTTGATATTTCATGCAAAGAACATGGCATTAAAATTCCATCAATGATGACAGAGAAAATTGCTGAAACTGTTGCAGTTACAGTTAATGGAGCCTATACACCATTCGTTAAAAAATAAATTGAATTATAAAAATCATCCTAAAAATAAAGGGAATGTTCATTTGAACATTCCCTTTATTTTTAGGATGAAAATCTACTTAATTATTAGTAGGAGTTTCTGTGTTTTTCTCAGGTCTTGGAATTAATACTTTTCTAGAAAGTTTTAATTTACCTGTTTTCTTGTCTACTTCAATAAGCTTAACTCTTACCTCTTCGCCAACTTCCATTACACCTTCCATTGTTTCATAACGTTTCCAGTCAATTTCAGAGATGTGTAATAACCCATCTTTTCCAGGTAAAATTTCAACAAATGCACCAAATGGCATAATTGATTTTACTTTTCCTTCGTAAATTTCACCAACTTCTGGAACAGTGGTCATGCCTTTAATTTTTGCAGTTACTTTATCAATAGCTTCTTTGTTATCTGCGTAAATTTGTACAATACCTTGGTTATCCTTTTCTTCAATGCTGATGGTAGCACCGCTCTCACGTTGCATTTCTTGTATAACTTTACCACCCGGGCCAATGATAGCTCCAATAAATTCCTTCGCTACTCTAATCTCAACAATTCTAGGTGCATGTGCTTTATAATCTTCACGAGGTGCACTCATAGTACCCATCATTTCATTTAAAATATGCGCACGACCTTCTTTAGCTTGTAATAAAGCCTCCATTAACGTGTCATATGATAAACCATCAATTTTTAAGTCCATTTGGCATGCAGTAATTCCATTTACTGTTCCTGTAACTTTAAAATCCATGTCACCTAAATGATCTTCATCACCTAAGATATCAGATAATACAGCGTATTTACCAGTTTTAGTATCTGTAATTAAACCCATTGCTATACCAGAAACAGGAGCTTTAATTTTCACCCCTGCATCCATCAATGCTAAGGTTCCTGCGCAAACTGTTGCCATCGATGATGAACCGTTCGACTCAAGAATATCTGAAACCACACGAATTACATACGGGTTCTCTGCATCGCTTGGCAATACTTGCTTCAAAGAGCGCATGGCTAAGTTACCGTGACCAATTTCTCTACGTCCGGCACCTCTATTTGGGCGTACTTCACCAGTAGAAAAACCAGGGAAGTTATAGTGTAATAAGAATTTATTGTAACCAAAGAACATCGCTCCATCAATCATCTGTTCATCAGTTTTAGCTCCTAGAGTAACAGTAGTTAACGATTGAGTTTCACCTCTGGTAAATACAGCTGAACCGTGAGCAGCTGGTAAATAACCTACTTCCGACCAAATCGGACGGATTTGTTTAGTATTTCTACCATCTAAACGAATTCCCTCATCTAAAACTAAATTACGAATCGCTTCTTTCTCAATGTCGTGGTAATATTTTTTCATTAACCATGCAAAAGCCGACTCAGCCATTTCTTCTTCAACGGTTACTTGAAATTCATCGCGTATAGCTCTGAATGCCAATGCTCTTTCGTCTTTTCCTAATGCCGATTTCGCAACATTATATATGCGATCATAAGCAAAAGCACGAATCTTATCCATTAATTCTGGTCGAGCTTCTGGTTCGTGTTGGTAAGTGCGTTTTGTTTTTGCACCCACTTTCGCTACTAAATCTAATTGAGCTTGTACTTGTAATTTAATTGCTTCATGTGCTACACGAATTGCTTCTGCCATTTCAGCTTCAGAAACTTCTTTCATCTCTCCCTCTACCATACAAATATCTTGCGCATTTCCGGCAACAATCATATCCATATCTGCCGTTTCAAGCTCCGAAATCAAAGGATTAATTACGTATTTACCATTGATTCTTGCCACGCGAACTTCAGAAATAGGTCCGTTAAAAGGAATGTCCGAAATACTTATTGCTGCTGATGCTGCAAATGCTGCAAGCGCATCTGGCATAATGTTCTTATCAGCCGAAATCAACGAAATCATTACTTGTACGTCTGCATGATAATCCTCTGGGAACATCGGGCGCAGTGCACGATCTACTAAACGGCAAATCAATACTTCATAATCAGATAATCTCGACTCACGCTTTAAGAAACCTCCTGGGATGCGACCTGTTGAAGCATATTTCTCTTGATAATCAACGGATAAAGGCAGGAAGTCCGTTCCTTCTTTTGCATCTTTTGAAGATACTACTGTTGCTAACAACATGGTATCTCCCATTTTTACCACTACAGATCCATCGGCTTGTTTCGCCAATTTACCTGTTTCGATGGAAATCTTTTTTCCATCTCCCATTTCAAACTCATGGGTAATTCCAATTTTCGACATATTATTTTTCTGTTATAATCGGGGCAAAGGTACTGATTTTTCTTTACTTATGCTTTTTATTGACATAAACGAAAAAAGCCGTTCCGAACTTAATCGAAAACGGCTCTTAAAACATAAAACATGAAAAAATTATTTACGAAGTTCTAATTTCTTCACAATCGCACGGTAACGCTCAATGTCTTTGTTCATTAAGTAGTTTAACTGCGCACGACGCTTGCCTACTAATTTGGTTAAGGCTAACTGAGTGGAGAAATCCTTCCTGTTTTTCTTTAAATGCTCTGTCAAGTGCGCAATTCTATATGAGAATAATGCAATTTGACCTTCAGCTGTACCTGTATCGGCTTCGCTTTTTCCATGAGATTTGAAAATCTCTTTCTTTTTTTCTGTACTTAAATACATTCTTGAATGATACTAAAGTGTGATTTATTTGATTATTTAATTTATTGGACAACAAAAGTACAGCAATCTTCTGAATTTTGAAAGGAAAGAAGCAGAATAATTTTTAAAAGGGCTTTGGATGTGTAAAAAAGAGGTTTTTGAATTGTGAATGGTAAATTGTGAATGGTGAATTGTGCGTAATAGACACTTTAACTAAATTTCGAAAAAACAGAGCTTTTTGTGTCCAAAAAACAACTAAATAGTTTAAATCTTCCAAAATAGAAGTATTTTGCCCCCCATTCACAATTCACAATTTACAATTCAAATGGAGTATTCACGCTTTGAAACCGAAATGCAAGTTCGTCCAGACGACATTGATATGAACCAACACGTGCATAATTCGAGGTATTTCGATTATGTATTAGCTGCAAGATATGACCAGATGGAGAAACATTATGGTTTCCCAATGGAGAAATTCTTAGCGCATAATTTTGCATGGGTTATTAGTAAAGCGATCGTGGAATATAAGCGTCCGCTTGGTTTAGGCGACCATTTCGTAGTAAATACTGGGATAAAGGAGATGCTGCCGAAAGGTTGCATTGTAAGCTTCCATATCAACAATAAAAAAACAGGTAAACTATGCTGCGATGGGGAGTTTTATTATACCATGATTAGTTTGGAAACAGGGCGCGGAGAAGCCATTCCAGAATGGATTAGAGAACATTATTCTATTTAAGGATATCCTCAATTAAGGCACCGTAAAAATCAGTCATATTCATGCCTGATGCCCTCACCTGCTGTGGTATAATGCTATTTTGCGACTGGCCTGGGACAGTATTCACCTCTAACACATACATATTGTTAGATTCTTGCTCCATAATATAATCGATGCGCACTACCCCTTTACAATTTAAACGCATGTAAATCTGTACCATAGCATTTCGAACTCGGTTTAATTCTTCATCGGTCATTCTACCTGGGGTAATTTCATTCGTTACTCCGTCTGTGTATTTCGCTTCGTAATCAAAAAACTCTTTACTCGACACAATTTCGGTACAAGGCAACACATTTATTTTCGAATCTATTTGATACAAGCCTATAGTAAACTCTCTGCCGTCAATAAATTCTTCTACTAAAACCTGAGTATCTTCTTTAAAAGCTTTATCGAGAGCTTCTTGCAACTCTGATGCATCTTTCACTTTACTCATGCCGATGCTGCTCCCACCGCTATTGGGTTTTATAAATAAAGGTAGTTTTAAGCTCGAAAGAATTTCTTCAACTGTATAACGTTGTTCTGCAAATAGTTGAATTGATCGCGCGATGTGTACATCTTTTATCCCATCAATTACACTTTTAGTATAAGCTTTGTTCATGGTAATGGCTGAAGTTGCTGCATCACAAGTGGTGTAAGGCACACCAATCATATCAAAATAACCCTGCAATTTACCGTCTTCGCCTGGAGTGCCATGTATGATGATAAACGCAGCATCAAATTTTATTTTATTATTATTTACATTGATAGAAAAATCATTTCGATCGATAGAATGGGCTTGTTCTTTTTCATCGATATATCGCCAAGAATCTGAATCAATAATAAGTTTATATACATCGTATTTGTTTTTATCGAGATGAGTGTAAACGGTTTGTGCACTTTTCATAGATACCACAGATTCACCTGTATATCCTCCTGCAACTAAAGCTATTTTCTTTTTCATGAAATATTAAATGTGATGAAAAAATTTCTTCCTTAAAAAAACGAAAAAAATGCTAATAATATACTATTTCGGTTGATATTTCTTTTAAAATGGCAAGATTTCTTTATGTTTGAATAGATTTATGAGAAACTTCATCCTATTCCTCAAAAGCAAACCATTCAGAATACATTTTGCTATTGCATTTGGTGCTCTTGCCATTCTGTTATTCATAGTATTTAAATGGTTAAATATTTACACACGCCATGCTGAAACAATTAGCGTACCTGATTTAAAAGGAATAGAAATTGTGGAAGCAATGGATTTGCTGGATCAACAAGGTTTTAAATATGTAATTGATAGTATATACACTGAACTTGGTGAACCTAATACTGTGTACGAACAAGAGCCAGAAGCCAATGCTTTGGTAAAAGAAAATAGGACTATTTATTTAACAATCGTTTCAGGAAGCGCTCCAACTGTAAAACTTCCGGACTTAATTGATGTTTCATTTAGAGAGGCAAAAGCTATTTTAGAGAGCTATGGCATAAAGGTTGGGCAATTAATTTACCAACCAGACCTAGCACAAAATGCGGTGTTGGGCATACGGTATAAAGGCAGCGAAGTGGGCAAAGGGTTTGTTCTTTCTAAAGGAGAAGTAGTTGATTTGATTTTAGGTGATGGGTATGGAAACTTAAAAGTTGTTATTCCGAACTTGGTGGGTTTGAGCTTTGACGAAGCTTTATTTGTATTACAAGGTTCTAAATTATTAATTGGTAGTGTAATTTTTGATGGCAATAATAATGACACATTAAATGC
>JBILKW010000157.1:0-5374 GCA_044376465.1 Sphingobacteriales bacterium
AATGTCGTAATTTAATTTTTGAAGTAGTGTTAAATCGACACTAGCCTTACTAATTATTGAAACCAATACTCTTTCATGTGCATGATTGAGAATGTATTCGATCATTTTAAATAATTTTTTTAATTAGGTTGAAAAATTTAAATGGTGGATATTTAAAAATTAAATCAATCCACGTTGGACTTGTTAATATAGAACGCCTATTGCTAAATGCAGTGTAACTTTCTGCGCCATGGTACTTACCCATCCCACTGTTCCCTACTCCCCCAAAAGGCAGGTGATGGTTAGCTATGTGTAACAAAGTATCGTTTACACAAATACCTCCAGAACTAGTATATTTTACTATTGTTTTCAAGTTTTTATTACTACCAAAATAATACAAGGCGAGTGGTTTCTCTTGTTCATTTATATACTTTATACATTGCTTAATATCCGTATAAGTAAACATAGGTAAAATGGGACCAAATATTTCTTCTTTCATAGTATTCGATTCCAGAGAAACATTTTCTAAAATTGTTGGCGCTATGTATTTTGTTTCCTTATCATGCTCTCCTCCCCAAGTGATACTTCCATCTTTTAACAATTTTATTAATCGATCAAATGATTCGTTATTGACGATGCGCGGGTAGTAGTTGCTTTGTTTGAAATCTTTACCATACATTTCCTCAGCGTAATGTATCATTTCTTTAATCAATTGATCTTTTACTCGTTCATGTACATAAATATAATCGGGAGCTATGCATGTTTGTCCTGCATTAATAAGTTTGCCCCATATAATTCTCTTTGCAGCAATTTTAATATTGGCGCTATCATCAACAATACAAGGACTCTTTCCTCCTAATTCCAAAATAACAGGAGTTAAATGTTTTGCCGCAGATTGCATTACTGCTTTGCCAAAAGAGGAACTTCCTGTAAAAAAAATTACATCAAATCTTTTTTCAAGTAAACTTGCATTCTCATTCCTGCCACCTAAAACTACGCTTATGTATTCTTCCTCAAATTCTTCTCTAATAATTTGGGCTATTAAATTAGAAACCGTTGGAGTGCTAGATGAAGGTTTTAAAATAGCTGTACAACCTGCAGATATAGCACCTATTAGCGGGTTAATGGTTAATTGAAAGGGGTAATTCCAAGGTGCAATAATTAAAGCTTGCCCTAAGGGCTCTGTAATAATTTTACTGCTTGATGGTAGTAAATGAAAAGGTGTATGTACTTGTTTGGGCCGCGCCCATTCTTTAAGGTTTTTTAAATGGTAATCTATTTCACTGAGTACAATACTAATTTCTGACAAATATGCTTCTTCGTAAGATTTATGCAAATCAGTGTACAAAGCATCAGTAATCTTGGTGCTATTTTTTATAACTGCAGCTTTTAATTTTTTAAGCGCAGTAATTCGAAATGCAAGCTCTTTAGTTTGTTGAGAATTGAAAAAGGCTCGCTGACTTTCGAGCAGTTGATCTAATGTATTCATTGTATCTATTTTGCTTTAAATATACTGAAATGAAACACGAGAAATGCTAAATTTCAGTAACCTATAAACAAATAAATGAATACAGAGTTTTTAAATAGTTAAACTATTTATCTATTTCTGGACAGGTACCCATCCCAGAAATAGTGTACAAAGGGCAAAAACTTATCAAACTGGTATTGTACATACTGTTGCAAACATCATTAATATAAAATCTAGAGTATATTTAGTTGTTCCAGTTGAGTAAGAAGTTGCTAGGCTTGCCCAAAAAAATCAATCTGAAAATGCTGTTGGGTGATCCCATGCTAGTTTAAAAATATTATTTTATAATAAGTTAATCATATTCAAAAGAATTGAAATTATACCATACATCAATATAAGCATATTCAATCCATCAGATATAACATTATTTAATTTTTATACTATACTTTGTTAACAAACCAGGTAGGCTTTCCATGTTAAATACAGCGCTCTTAATATTATTTATGTTTGGATCGATTTGAATGTTGATGGAATCACGGAAATCAACTTTTTCCAAATTGGTGTTTTCAAAATGTGCGTTTAATAAATCGCAATTAATTATTTTCGATTCCGATAAATCAGAATCTGTAAAATCTACTTCTTGGAGATTGGAATCTTTGAAATCCACTTTTTTTATCTTTTTAGCATAAAAAGATGAATGTTTGAGAGTGCAATTATCAAAACTAAATGACAAATTAAAATTATTACAGTAATCGAAACGCAATCCTAACATTTTGCAGTTTTTAAAATGTATATTTTGGATTGAGGTGTTCGTTAAGTTTGCTAAACTTAAATTACAATTATCAAATTCACAATCAATAAATTTAAAATCTTTAAAATCTTGTTCAGAGAAATCGCATTCTGCAAAATTGCAGTTTTCATATTCTGCTTTTTCAAGTTTTACAGAATTATTATTAAGATTTCTGTATTGATGAGATTCAATAACCATTATTTTATATTTCATTTAAATTAAGTTAAGTCTACTACTTTACTTCTATGGATGGATTAATTTGTAAGATGTCTTGAATAAATCCTAGCTTTTCTTTTGGTGAAATTATTACGGAATCAAATTTGTTATAAGTAATTTCTATTCGATCGAATGATGCTGCCGGTGAACTCAAGGGGCTATTCGTTTCTTCTATTCTTTTAATTTGATGTATATCAATATTCAATTTATACAAGAATCCCGAACGTATTTTCAAAACATCGCCCTCAATTATGTAATAGGTATTTACAAAAAGTTGTAATATAAATACAAATAGTATAATAATAAGCAAATAGGCATACCAGGGTACACCATCAATATACAATAGAATACTTACCGTACTAAATACAATTAATAATATGTTTAGCAACCAATATGAGATTCCAGATTTATATTTCTTTTTCAAAAAATGAATTATTTAAATTTATAAATTAAGTATTTATCGACTATTAAATATAATGTTTTTTAAAATTAACTCCGACTCCGCCTTTAATGTTCCAAGAGTTCCGCCATATGTATATTTCTCAAATCCTAAAAAGTACAAACCTTCTTCCTCATCGTGTGCAAGCTTTTTTGCGGGTTCGCCGTTTTCAATAAATAATGAATCTTTTGCTAGAATAAAATCTTTTAAACTTGCGGTATAGCCTGTAGCTAATAATAACACATCATATTTCTCTGAAATACCGTTTGTAAATACAACTCCATTTTCTGTAAGTGCAGCAATGCCTTTTCGTACTTTTATCTCACCGGATTTAATTTTGGCAACCGTACCAATATCAATGGTAGGAGTTTTGCCAAATACTCTTCGCATTTTAGCTGGCGGGATATTTGAAATAGGTAGTCCATATTTTCTTAAATTTCCAAAAGCAATTTTCCCCGAAAGCGAACCAATCCAATCGCCAATTACATACGGCAACTTATTAAGTTTATTAGCGGTTAATTGTACCGATCGACCAAGAAAATCTCTAGGCACAATAGTAATTTCACCACGTACCGATAAACTCACTTCTATTTTTTGTTCTGCTAAATCTAAAGCTAACTCTGCACCGGTATTACCCATGCCCACAACCAATACTTTCTTGCCTAAAAATACTTGTGCATTTTTATATGTAGAGGCATGCATAACTTCACCTTTAAATAATTCAAGCCCTTTCCAGATAGGTATACTTGGCACTCTATTTAATCCACTTGCTACTACTACATTTTTTGCAGTATATATTTTTCCGTTCGAACATTCAACTGTCCAATTGCTATTTAACTTTTTAACACTTGTTACAGTTGAATTGAATTCCGGCTTAATTTCAAATTTTTCTACGTACGAATTAAAATACTCTATCAACTGAAATTTAGAAATGTATTGAGGGTAATGATCCGGAAAATCTACATAAGGTAAACACGATAATTCTTTAACGGTATGCAAATGCAAGCGATCATAATGCTGATGCCATTTAGAACCAACCTTATTGGCTTGTTCTAATATTACATAGCTCAGACCTGCTTGTTTTAAGCGTGCAGCCATTGCTAGTCCGGATGGACCGGCGCCAATAATTAGGTTTTCTGCATTCATTTAGTTTTTCTTCACCACCTTGGTAAGATTTACATTCGTTCCATTCTTCACTAAGAAATTATCTTCAATTCTAACGCCTCCAATATTTTTCCATTTTTCTACTTCTGCCCAATTCACTTCTTCTTTAAATTTCTCTTGTATAGTTGAATTGTTCAAAATGGAAGCAATAAAATAACAACCCGGTTCTATGGTTACCAAATTATTTTCTTCTAATGCTAAATCAATTCTTAGGCGTGCACCAAAATAAGTTTTTGGATGTGTGTTCTCTTCTTGCCCAGCATCTCTTACACGTAAGCCTACTAAATGCCCAACGCCATGTGGGAAAAATAAGGAAACGACCTCTTTGTCGAGTAAATCAGAATACGAGCCTCTCAATATTCCTAATTGTAATAAGCCTTCGGTTATAATATGCGCTGCTTTAGCATGCACATCTCTCCATTGAACACCTACCATACACATGGCTGCACATTCTGTATATGCTTTAAATACTAAGTCATACAAATCTTTATGTCGCCCTGTCATATCTCCCGAAGAAAAATAAGTACGGGTAATATCCACACAATAATCAAAAATATCTGCTCCTGCATCTACCAATACAAACTCATTTTCTAATACTACTCTGTTAGTTGGCAAGGCATGTAATATTGCCGAGTTAGTTCCTGCTCCCACAATACTATCATACGGTGTGGTATGTGAGCCTCTTCTATAAATCTCTGTCTCGTAAATTATCTGAATTTCTTTTTCGGTAATTCCCGGACGAATGGCTTCTGCAATTTTCTGATATCCAAAATTTGCGATGTCGGCAAGCTGTGTAATTAACTTTACTTCCGATTCGTCTTTCTTCCTTCTTTCTCTGTCTAATGCTTTACGTAAATCAAATGCTTTTCCGTTTACGAAAACAGCCTGACCAAGTTCGTACCTACTCTCAAATTTATGCGACTCTAAAAATGAGGTTAACTCGGAAATACTTCTACCAGCTTGAGAAACCAATAAATCTGTGCGCTCCCCTTCCCATATCATTTCCTCTGGATTAATATCCAATTGAAATTCTATCCATCCTAAATCTTTAGCGTATAATACTACTTCAGATTCTCTACGTCGCCCTGTTAACCAATAATAAGCCGGGTGAGGAATAAAAGTATAGGTTTGATCTAGTCCGCCTGGCTTAGAAATTGGCTCGCCCGAATAAACCAGAACGACCTCATTGCTATTTAGAATTGCATCCCATGCTTGAGCAAGGTTTACTCTTCTTTGTTGTATATCTGTAATTGTGAACATCTTTTTGAATTATGCATTATGAATTATGAATTACGAATTATGGCAATTTAGAATTTAG
>JBILKW010000035.1:0-15735 GCA_044376465.1 Sphingobacteriales bacterium
CATCCGCAATTAATGGTTTTATTTCTTCTGAAGTATCTAACCTAATTACAGATTTCTTCTCTACAATTTTCTCTTCTTGCTTTTCTTCTAAATTCGGATTTGTTTTGCGCAACCATTCTTCAAAAGACAAAGCAACCGTTGGCGCATTTTCTTCTTCAAAACTATTTTCTGATTCTATGTTTATTTCTATTGATGGAATTTCTTCTTCAATACTATTCTCTACGATAACAACCTCTTCAATTTTTTCTTCAATAGTCTCTTCAATGATTTCTTGTACTTCAACTGCTATTTCTTCTTGAATTTCAAAAGGCTGTTCATGGTTCAATGTTTCCGCCATTTCTAATTCCGCAGGAATTTTATAGATGGTATAATAGAATGCAGAACGGTTGCTTGCATATAATGCTGCTTTTTGTAAAACAAAATTAGCATCTGCACGCTCTAAGTTGTTAATTGCTTTTGCTTTTAATATTTGAAAAGTTTGACAAAATGGATAAACCTCTAACATCAAATTTAATTGTGTTAATTCTGTTTCACCTAATTTACCAGGCGAATGCATATATTTTATCAACTCTTCTTTTTTCATCTTACCAGTTTACAAATGCTTTGTTAAAAATATCGTCAATTAATTGCGTGTTGATGGTTTTAATAAGTTCTGCTTCAACGGTTGAAAAATTTTGTGTGCCTGGAAAATCAGAATAACGTGTAAATACTTGTTCAAAGCTTTTTGTTTCGTCTTTGTTATTACTGAATTTTATTTTTACGGATATGGTTAATCTGTTTTGTGATGCAAATTCGTTTCCTTGAATGGCTAAAGGTTTTATGTTGTAGTCTATAATAGTGCCTTCAAAATCTAAATCGGCAGTGGTTCTTATTAATTGTAATCCCGTTTGAGAAACAATTCTGTCTTTTAAGGATTCGGTTAAAGTTTGACTAAGCGTTGGGTTCACTAATGCCGCATTATTTTCTATGTAGGCTACCGAAACAGATTTGGTATCCGGAGAAATAGAGGCGCCACTAAGCGAGTAAATTTTACAAGCACTCAAGCTTAGCAACATCAATACTAATAATAAAGAGTTTATTTTTTTCATCTTATAAATTCAAATCGTACTCTTTTATTTTTCTGTACAAGGTTCTTTCAGAAATACCCAGTTCTAGTGCTGCATATTTTCTTTTTCCCTTGTGTTTTTTTAATGCTTTACGAATAAAATCAATTTCTTTTTCTTCTAAAGATAATGTTTCTTCTACTTCTTCAATCACCGGGTGATCAAAATTATAATTAGATTGATTAACGTTTACAGGCAATTGCAAGGTATTACCATCTTCATCGACGGCATGCACATCCTGGTATAATTTATTGATGAGTCCGGTATTGTTGCTTAAGTACTCATTTGTATTTTCTGAATGTTGCAACAAATCCACCACTACTTTTTTCAAATCCATTAAATCTTTTTTCATATCAAACAATACCTTGTATAGGATATCTCTTTCGGAAAAATCGTTCTCAGAATTATTTGTTCCTAATCTCATAGGTAGTTCAGATACGGCTTGTTCATAGGGTAAATATTTCAATAAACTATGCGCATCAATTTCTTTTTTATCATTTTCTAATACCGCAATTTGTTCAGCTAAATTTCTTAACTGCCTAACATTTCCTGGCCATTTATAACTTTCTAAAAGTCCACGTGCTTCTTCGTTTAATTGCACCAATGGACTTCTGTATTTCACAGAAAAATCCGAAATAAATTTTCTAAAAATTAAATAGATGTCTTCTTTGCGTTCGCGTAATGAAGGTACCTTTAAGGGCACTGTGTTTAATCTGTAATATAAATCTTCTCTGAATTTTCCTTTTTGCACCGCATCGTAAACATTAACATTGGTAGCTGCAACAATTCTTACATTTGTTTTTTGAACTTTAGAAGAACCTACACGCAAATACTCACCTGTTTCTAATACTCTTAATAAACGTGCTTGTGTTCCAATGGGAAGTTCTGCTACTTCATCTAAAAAAATGGTTCCACCATTTACCACTTCAAAATAACCTTTGCGAGCTTCGTGAGCGCCGGTAAACGAACCTTTCTCGTGCCCAAATAATTCTGAATCTATGGTTCCTTCTGGAATAGCGCCGCAGTTCACGGCAATAAAGGGCCCGTGTTTGCGTGCACTTAATTGATGTATTATTTGCGAAAACACTTCCTTTCCACTACCACTCTCTCCGGTAATTAATACCGAAATATCTGTAGGCGCTACTTGCCTTGCAATGTCTATTGCTCTGTTAAGTAGTGCAGAATTACCAATAATGGCGAACCTATTTTTTATTTCTTGTAAATCCATTTTTTTAGGATTTTATTAATTTACTATTTTACCAATAAGCGTAGCCGAAGTACATTTTTCAATATATACATCAACATAATCACCTTTTTTAAATCGTTGATCAACCGGAAATACCACTACTAAATTTTGATCGGTTCTTCCTGCAAAATCATTTGTAGATTTTTTCGAAAACCCATCTATTAACACCTTGTTTGTTTTCCCTAACTGATTGTTCATTCTTTCTAAAGCATGTTCTCTTTGCAGTTGAACAATTTCTGCTAAGCGTTTACTTTTTATTTCTTCGGGAACATCGTCTTTTAATTTTTTGGCAGCAGGTGTGCCAGGTCTTTCAGAATAGGTAAACATATATGCATATTCAAAACGTACAAGTTTCATTAAACTAATGGTTTCTTGATGTTCTTCTTCTGTTTCAGAACAAAAGCCTGCAATAATATCTGTAGAAATTGCGCATTCTGGAATAATATTGCGAATTGCTTCAATTCTGTTGATGTACCACTCTCTAGTATATGTTCTATTCATCAACTCTAATATTCTGGAATTGCCAGATTGAACTGGCAGGTGTATATTTTTACAAATATTTGTTCTGCTTGCCATGGTGTGTAAAACCTGGTCTGTTAAATCTTTCGGGTGTGAGGTAGAAAATCGCACTCTCAATTCTGTATGAACATCGGCAACCATTTCTAAGAGTTTAGCAAAATTTACATTCTCAGTTTCGTCTTCGCTTTTCCAATGGTACGAATCAACATTCTGCCCTAACAATACAACTTCTCTAAAACCATTTTCGAATAAATCTTTTGCTTCTGCCACAATAGAATGTGCGTCTCTACTTCTTTCTCTGCCGCGTGTAAATGGCACTACGCAGAAAGAACACATATTATCGCAACCACGAGTAATAGAAATAAATCCACTTACGCCATTAGAATTTAAACGAATTGGGCTGATGTCGCCATAAGTTTCATCTCTAGATAAAAGTACGTTTACTGATTTTGTACCTTCGTCTGCAGATTGTATAAGTTTAGGCAAATCACGGTAGGCATCTGGGCCAACCACTACATCAACCAATTTTTCTTCTTCTAAAAATTTTGCTTTTAAACGCTCAGCCATGCAGCCTAATACACCCACTATCATTCCGGGTTTGTTTTTTTTAGCCGCTTTAAAATCTGTTAATCGTTTACGAACGCGTTGTTCGGCATTTTCTCTTATTGAACAAGTATTGATAAATATTACATCCGCCTCGTTAAAATCGTTGGTAGTTTGGAAACCCATTTCGAGCATAATGGATGCTACCACCTCAGAATCGGCAAAATTCATCTGACAGCCGTAACTCTCTATAAATAGTTTTCTACCATTTCGAGCAGAAAGTGGCCTTTCGATCATAAGTGCCTCACCCTGACGACTTTCATCGTGATATTTTTCTGAAATCTGATCTAGCATAATAAAACTCGACTGCAAAATTAGGAAATTTCTGAAAATTTGTCAGCTTTTTTATCATTCCTGATTTGATTTCATAAATTAGCAAGATGTCTAGGAAAGCAAAAAAGTCTTTATGGAAGAAATTATTGATTATAATAACTTCATTTATAGGAGGTTTAATTGCATTAACTTATATTTTTCTTAATTATTGGGAGCCTGTAATAAAAAGTTCGATTAAAGATTCTTTCTATAAATCAACGAATAAACTATATCGAATTGATTTTGAGGACATCGGCTTTAATGTTTTTATGGGTAATATTAGTTTGAAGAACATAACACTTACCCCAGACCAGCAAGTATACGTAGGATTGAAAAAAAACAAAAAGCAACCTGCCTACCTTTTTGAGCTTTCGATAGAACGAGCAAAAGTACGAGGCATACACCTTCTTAGTTTTTATAAAAGCAATGCGCTTGAAATAGACGATATCTCTGTGAATAACCCTCAAGTAAAAGTGATAAACGATTTGTCGTACAAAAAAGAACTTGACGATACATCTTTATTTAGAAACCCATACGATTTAATAAAACATCAGTTTAAACATTTGAAAATCGACCAAATAAATTTAAAAAACATACATTTTGAGTTTATTTCCGACAGTGTAGGTAAGAAAAAATCGAAGAAAATTTATTTATCATTCTTTAAAGTTCGAAATTTATTTATCGACTCTCTTTCTCAAAAAGACACGAGTAAACCGTTTTATTCTGATGACATTAAAATATCTATGAAAAATTTTACACATCCATTTAGAGATAGTGTAAACTTAATGCATATAGAAGAAGTAGTAGTAAGTACAGCCACTTCTTCTATACAAGTATATAATTTTAAAGTAATTCCTAAATTAGATGAGGATACTTATAAAGATGTTTTAGGTTTCAAAAAAACAAGAATTGAACTGTATATTAAAGAGACCTATTTGCAAAAAGTAAATTTTAAAAAATTGTTTTTCGAACAAAAATTATATGGCGATAAAGTTGACATCCAAAAATTAGAAAGTAATATATTCAGAAACAATTTAATACCAATAAATCCAAATAAAAAAGTAAGATTTCCAACAGAGTTGGTGTACGATATTCGAATTCCTTTTCATTTTGATAAAGTAAATTTTGTTAATTCTAAAGTGCGTTACTCAGAGCGTGATTTGAAAACTAAATACAGGTGGAACATTACTTTTGAGAATATAAACGGGCAGATAGAAAATTTTTCAAATGATACAGTTGCATTAAACAAAAATCAACATGCAAAAATAAGTTTAACAACGAGTTTTAATGGCAAGGCTAAATCAAGTGCGGAAATAGTATTAGATTATTTGCATCCTCTAAAACCCTTTTATGTAAAGGGCTTGATAACAAATTACAATTTACGCGACGTAAGTCCAATATTAGCAGAGCTGGTACACATGGAAATTTCGAATTGCAATTTGCGAGCCTTAAAATTTGTAATGAATGGCGATAAGAAATCTATGAATAGCAACATCAGCATGATGTATAATAATTTGCGTGTTAAAATTCTTGAAGTAGATGATGAGAATAAAAAACTAAAGAAACATGGATTTTTAACCATCCTTGCCAATCACATGGTATTAGAAGATGCGAATCCAAGATCTAGCGGTAAATTAGTAAAATCTAAATTTGTGATGTATAAAAAAGAACCATGGAGTTTCTTCTCGTTTATATGGAAAGGTATATTAAAAGGGATGAAAGAGAGTGTGGGTTTAAATGAACAAATGGAGAAAGAATTGCGTTTCCAAGCAGATAGGTATTATGATTTTAAAAACTTTACGAAAGAATTAAAAGACAATAGAAAACATCGAAGGGATGAAAGAAGAAAAAAAAGACTTGAGAAAAAAGCGGAACGAAGAAAATTAAGTTTACAGAAGGACACTCTATTTACTAAAACAAAATTTAATTAAAAATGTTAACAGATAAAGTTAAACAAATGAAATTATTAGTCCCATTGTTCACACTATTAACAGCTTGTTTTGGAACGAGTGCAATTAAAAGCAAACCAACTTCAGTAGGTATTATGTTAAGTACAAAAACCTTATATGATTTCAAAATGAAATCAATTGATGGACAGCTTATAGACTTTAGTAAGTATAAAGGTAAAAAGGTGCTTATTGTAAACACAGCTTCAGAATGCGGTTATACACCTCAATACGCGGAATTAGAGTTACTACACAAAAAGTATGGAGAGAAATTGGTTGTTTTAGGTTTCCCTGCGAATAATTTTGCTGGACAGGAGCCTGGCGATAACAAAGAGATTGCTAGTTTTTGTCAAAAGAACTACGGTGTTACTTTTCAATTATTTGAAAAAGTTAGCGTAAGAGGCGATGATGCTTGCGATTTATACAAATGGTTATCAACAAAAGAATTAAACGGATGGAACTCTCAAGCACCCAAATGGAATTTCAATAAATATTTGATTGATGAAAATGGGCAATTAATTAAATACTTTCCTTCATCTGTAAAACCAATGAGTAAAGAAATTACAGACGCTATTTAATTTTTTTCAGTTCCATAAAAAGTTCATTTCCAGCTCTAGCTATTATAGAGTTCCTGCATTTTTCAAAGCGAATAAATTCAAACAAAGAAGAGAAATAGCTAGTATACTCTTCTTTGTTTCCTCCAAAGGGAGGTCCGCCTACAAATTCTGTGTCAAATAACACTCCAACCAATAACCCATTATCATTTAATAATTCGTGCATTTTTAGTGCATATTTTTTTCGAAGACTAGGATCAATTGCGCAGAAAAATGTTTGTTCAATAATAATGTCGTAAGTGTGTTGATGTTCGAAAAAATCTTGTTGGTGTAAATGAGCAGGGTTAAAATGTGGGTAACGAGTTTTAAAATTTGCGATGGCAGAAGCAGCATAATCTAATACGTGTACATTCAAAAAACCGTTTTGATGAGCCCATTCGGCTTCGTAACCATTGCCACAGCCGGGTATTAATATTTTTAACTCTTTGTTTTTGAGCGTTTTTAAGTAGTCGACGATTGGGGTAGAAGCATAGCCAATATCCCAACCAGTATTATTTTCTTGGTATCGTTGTTCCCAAAATTGATCGTTTAGTTCCATTGTATAAAGGCTTAATAAGTGATCTGCTTCAAAAATTTATATATATTTGCCAATATTAATAAAATATGAACAAGGAAGAACAACTATTCGCACAGTTATTGTATATTTTCCACTCCTCTGGAATGCAAGGCTTAGGGAAAGTATTAAACCCTGTTACAAATAAAATTGAAATTAATTTGGAACAGGCAAAGCAATCTATTGATATGCTTGAAATGTTAAGAGATAAAACAAAAGGTAATATTAGCTCGGAAATGGAAAGAATGTTACAGCAGTTCTTATCAGATTTACGATTAAATTACGTTGATGAAGTAAACAAAACCAATTCTTAAAGATAATTTGAATATGGAGCAAGAATCGCAGCCTAAAAAAGACACTAAGAAAATTTATATTTTATTAGGTGTAATAGTTTTACTTATTGGCACCAATATTTTCTTATGGATGCAGAAAGATAAAACGGAAACTCGTTTTGAACAGACTACAGATGAAAAAGCAAAACTACAAGTTCAACTAAACGAGCTTGAGCAAGATTTAACAGATGCTACAGCAAATGCGGATTCGTTGAATGAAAGTTTACTAGCGAAAGACGAAGAGTTAAAAGCTAAAGTAGCACAATTGCAAAGTGCTTTAAGAAGAGGAAACATGTCTGCTGCTCAACTAGAAAGAGCTCGTAACGAAATAGATCAACTCAGATATTATATCCGCAAATATCAAGATGAGATTATAGCCTTGAAGAAAGAAAACGAGTTGTTGGCCTCGGAAAATAATGGATTAAAAAAAACAGTTGAAACAGAACAACGTAAATCATCAGATTTAATTAATCAAAACATTAATTTATCAAATAAAGTAGCGGTAGCATCATTGTTAAAAACCACCAATTTAAACGCTTTGGGAGTTAGATATCGCTCTAATGGAAAAGAAGTTGAAAGCAACAGAGTAAAAACATTAGAAAGAATTAAAATCAGTTTTAATTTAGCAGATAACCAAGTTGCGCAACAAGGTTCAAGAGATATTTATGTGCGTGTAATTAATCCAGCAGGTAATGCAGAAGTTGTAACAGACGCATCTGATAGCAAATTTGCTGGGGATGGTGAAGAGTTACAATACTCAGCAAAAAGTACGGTAAATTTTGAAAACAAATCAGGCCAAACATATACCATGTTTTGGAAAAAATCATCGACAATAGAACCAGGCGAATACACAATTATTGTCTATGCAGACGGAGCTAGTATTGGAAGCACAAAAATAACCTTGAAATAAATACTATTTTATACAATGAAAAGGAGTGTTGCAACTACAACACTCCTTTTTTGTGGGCTAAAAAAAAGCTCTTGCCTGCATGCTTCCAGCGTGTATTATTTTGGCACCCGAAGAACTTCTACCATCATACAAAATACTAATCTGCAAACTGCTGCCAATATTTTTTTGCCAATTTGCGGACCATGTTAAATTTCGTCCAGGTTGCAAGGCTTCCAATAATTCATACGCAATGGCCGAATTGCTATTTCCAGTAAAATCATTATAAATAAAATTGAATTGAGTTTGTACACTTGATTTGCCACCTGCATTGTACTTTAACTCTGCACTTAATTTATGTTGATCTGATTTTTCTGCACCAGCCAATTTATTTTCTTGAGTTAAAAATAAATAAGATAAACTCCATCGCAACTCTGTAGAAAATTGAACCCCAAATTCTGGTCGTACGCTGTAATAATTGATGGTGAAATTTCGTTCGGGAGCCGCTTCGCTAATTGCATTTTTTTCACCAGTTTTCATCTCAGTTAAAATGGAGTATCTGTTAAAAACATTCCAACGCGTTCTTATTAAATGCTCGTTATAAGAACGGGAGTCGAAGCCAATACTTAGTAAATTTTTATTGCTATTGCCTTGGAAAGTATAATCGGCTCCAAAAATTGGGTCGCTGCGTTTAAAATAAAACGACTCGCGGTATTGTGTAATTATCCCAATTAAATTGCTATCAATAATATTTAAATCAAATGGGTTGAATAAATTTTCGCTTGCATTGCTTAATGTTTTGCGTTCTATTTTAAAATTTAATTGATTAGAAAACATACTTATGTATTTCAACACACCTTCTCTGTTGGCCCATTTACGTGCCGGATCTAAAATAATATTCTCTGAGAAAGAAGTAGATTTTGTGCGAACAAAATCTGTGTTTACAATACTTACTCTAATATAGTCGGCCTCATAACTATACTTAGCCACTTCAAATTCATTTAATTCTTTTACTCCATTATTGTTATAGTCTCTATACACATATACACCTTGCCCTGCAGGCACTTGTAAATAAGTAAAGGCGCGTTTCGGCTCCTGCCCTGTGCCAATTTCGTAAAACGTATTTGAAGTTAATAAACCTTTCCATGCTGTACCATCAAAACGAATTCTAGTTATAATATTTTCTTCTGACCGTAATGTTGAATTTGTATTTATTACATTTAGATTCCTATAGTTTGCACTAAAACCAAATAGTGCATTGGTGTTTTTGTTTAATTCTGCATTCAGCAAAATATTTTCTGTTCTAGTAGCTGCTCGCAGTGAATTTTGAAATGGGCTCTCATCAAACCTATTAGAATACTCTACTAAATATTTGTTTGTCCAACTTTCCGGATTTTTTAAATAAGCTTTGTAAATATAAAATGCAAAACTATTTATGGAGAGGGAGTCGCTAGAATTTGACTTATAGATATTTTTTTCAGTTTCTTCTCCAATACCTACCGTTACATATTTTGTATTTTTACTAAAGTCTATTAAATGTTTTAAAAAATTACTTTTGTTTTTATTATTGTTCAATTCTGTTAACAACAAAGATGCGTTTGAAAACAATCGATACGATTTGTAGTTTAGATCTGTACCAATGCTATGTTGCATACCCTTATAAATAGTATCTTTTAGAAAGAATGCAGTTCTGTAATACAATAAACTTTTATTGTTTTTTACAATTGATGTTTGGAAAGTGTACCATTGTTCGGCACTTCGAGTGGTAGTATTGATATTGAAATCTCTATTAAATTCTATGGGTCTATAAAATTCTACAAAACGAAAATTTTTGTCTAGCACCTCGGCTTGCACATTAGAAACTAAATAGAGATTGCCTGATGAATCTGATTTAATTTTTTCTTTATATTCCAAATAAGATTTTGAAGCTATACCCGTATTATCTTTATCATCAATTTTAGAAAACAAATTTAAGTCGGTATTGCTAATGGCGAGCTCTGTACCCATGTTCCACTTTTTGCCAGATTTATGTTCGGCTGCAAATGTAAACATGCTGGTTTTACGTGGTGCTACCAAAACAACAACCGGCTCAAAATTTCCTTGAGGCACACCGTTTACAGGAGCAACGTATTTAAACACTCTACCATTTGCCAAAGAGTTTTGTAATACATAATTTCCTTGGTTAGTGCCAAGTTGTGAAAAGTTTAGCTTGTATATAGCATCTTCTGGATTGGTGGAAAAAACATAAATTAATACTCCATTTGAATCAATTTTTTTATATCGAATTTCCGAATCATTATATCCAGCACTATCTATAGAAGGGAAGTAAGCCGTGCTCGTATTGTCACCAATGCTCGATAAAAATAATTTCTGGTTATCATTCAAGTCTTGTAACAAGGGTCTGTTTTTCGAATCTTGCTCATTATAATAGTTTATTCTGAATGTACTTTTTTTGCTCTCGAAGCTCGAGCTCAAAGTGGTTAAACTTCTGGAGTAATTTTTATCGGCGTACTCAAACTCAACAGTTATACGCGAGTATGCCGTAATTACTCTCCTAGGCATGAATGTAAGTTCTGCAGTATTGTAATCAATAGTATAATCTAAATTTTCACCACGTTTCATCAATACTCCATCAATAAACACACGCTCGGTACCGGCTAATACGATTATAAAATTTTCGTTCGCAATGCCTTGTAATCTGTATGGTCCTTGTATGCCTTCTCTTCCTAAAAATACTTGTCGGTTATATTTACCTTTTGCAATGGCAGCGGATAAATCATTTTTTATAAGGTACTTGTTTTTTGTTTCAAAAGATGATTGCACATACCCACCTTTTGCTTTTTTGAAATAGTTTAAAAAGTATGAATTTGGTTTTCGGAGTTCAAAATCTCCGGCGGTTAAGGAATAGTTTTTATGCAATAACTGAATATAAACTCGATCAAACTCTTGAATTTGTTGTGTATTACCCTCTGGTTGTATTGGAATATTATCATCAGATATTACGGCAATAACTTCTAAGTCTTCAGAAATCCTTCCGTTTAATTGCAAATTTAAGCTAGAGTTTAAACTCAAATCTTGGTTATTGCCTACAGTAATTGCACGAGAAATACTCCCTGATCTGTTTAAGCCATATAGTCCAATGCCTTCAACTGGTTTCACTTCATAACTTAACGCAAAAGGGTTATCAACAGCTCTCTCTTTATTCTGAAGCAATGAAATATCTTTATGTAAGTACCTTCTTAGAAAAACAGAAGGGATGCTATCTGTATTGGATTGGGCCATTGAACCAAGCCCCATCAATATAAAAACAACAAATACGTAGTTAAATTTAAGCATTACCCTTTTCCAATGGTATAGAAACGTAAAAAGTGGTGCCTTTATTGAGTGCAGACTGAAACCAAATTTTACCATTTGCATTTATAATGATATTATGTACAATGGCTAGCCCCATACCCATACCAGAATTTTTGGTAGTAAAATTGGGTTGAAATATTTTTTCTTGTAATTCTTCGTCTATTCCATTACCATTATCCTGTATCATCACCAAAATGTTGCCAGTATCGTTCATCAAATCAATAGTTACTTTTCCATTTCGTTGAGAAGGGATAGATTGAATGGCATTTTTAATAAGGTTGTTAAAACAACGAATCATTTGATCTTTATCAGCCATAATGCTTGATTGCAAACTTGGCAAGAAGCCTAAATTCAATTCAACATCGCTTTCATTTTTATATAACTCTACTACGTTTGTAATAATTTCTTTGAGGTCAACTTTCTCTTTGCTGGTAAGGGGCATTTGTGCAAAATTCGAAAACTCAGAGGCGATAAGAGAAAGCGACTCTATTTGTTGAATAAAAGTTGTGCTAAATCGCTCAAATTTTTCTTTGAAATTAGGATCTTCATCGGCCCATGCTCTTTGTAAATGCTGCAAGCCGAGTTTCATAGGTGTTAAAGGGTTCTTAATTTCATGAGCCACTTGTTTTGCCATTTCTCGCCAAGCATTTTCACGCTCAGATTTTGCTAAACGATCCGTGCTTTCTTCTAGCTCTTCAATCATTCGATTGTACTCATTAATTAACTTTCCAATCTCATCACTCCCTTTCCAAGTAATCGGATCCATTTTTTTACCAATTTTTGTTTCCCTTAATTGTTCTTCAATTAAGGTGAGTGGGTAGGTAATGGAGTTTGCAATAAAAAAAGCTATGAATCCAATTACCACAAAGATTAATACGTAAACATTTATAAATGTTGTTAGAAATTGCGAAACTCTGTTTTCATATTCAAGCTTGTTTGCAAAATAAGGCAAGTTCAAATATGCAACCGTTTTATTGTTTGCATTTCTGATGGGTGCGTAAGAAGACAAGAATTTTAAGCTGCCAATTTTTTCAGTCGTACTGTATTCAGACCGCTCAAAACATTTCATCATTACATATGCATCGGGGTTCATAATTCGCGCTACTAATCCTTCTTCATATATTTTGGGCTGTGTTGAAATTAATAAATCGCCACTTAAATTGAATATATTAATATCAGTTAAATATAAATCAGATAAGCTTTTTAACTCCACAGACATTTGATCGTCGTAGGTGTTATTCCAATAATTAATTAAGTACGATTTTTTTTCAATCGATAATAATATTGAACGAACCTTTTGACTTAATCGTTCATTTTGTTGTTTAGTATACTGATCTGTGATGTATACAAATGTTATGTAACCTACAATTCCCAATGAGAGTAAAATGGTAAGAATGAGGGAAAGTTGAATCCTAGTTTTAAATAATATTTTAAATCTACCAGGTATGTTGTTGAAATTTATAGTCAACAAATTAAATCGCTTACCTAATAGCCTTCTTAAGTAAAATATTAACAAGAAAAACGCAAACAAACCAAAAACATAAGAGAAGGTTGTAAATGCTGTTGTTTTAGAATCTATAGATTTACTTACAACAATTAAAACATCTTTATTCGCTTTATATATTAAATGGTTATACTTATTAAATTCTAAAAAATCATATTCCTTTACGCTGCCACTAAATTCTGTTGCTTGCAAACTATATGGATATGAGCCTTGTTGACTTATCAATTTACCATCTTTATAAATAGAATAAGAGTAAGCATTAAAATCTTTATTTAATTTTAAACTTCCTTCTAATAATAATTCTGGGAAGATGTTTTCTTCTTTAAAGTATTTAGATTTTAATTCAAGTATTAACCAACCTAATAATTTTGATTGGTTATAAAGTGGAATTTTTCCATAATAAGTCAATAACCCGAGTGTATTGGATTTATAAGAGAAATTAGGATTAAAAGTAGGTGTGCTTTTATTGTATATAATATCGTCGAAATATTCGATGGTTCTGGATTGACCAGTTTTCATCGGCTTACTTAAACTATCAAACTCAAATACAGTAATATCATATTTAGAAAAATATCCGCCAAAGTATAATTGTTGAATTCTTGAGTTTAAATATTCACTACTGATGCTATTATCGTAAAAATATTTTTTGATATTTTCATCTTTTTGAATTTTCTTCGTAAGCCCTTCTAATAAATACTCGGCAATAGGGTCATTTGCCGATTCTAGTTTAGATGCAAGAAGTTGTCTGTTTTCTTTTTCTTTAATGGTATTAAAATGCATTAAACGAGAAGAGGTAGCAATTGCAAACACGGACATTACAATTACTACCATTATTAAATTCATGTAATTTCTTCTTTTGCTTTTAGAACGTTCTAAAATAATTAAGAAAAGAGTATTTGAATAGAAGAGAATATTTATTTCATCTAAAAATATTTTCGAAATAAAAACTACAATTAATCCAATAATAATAACATTAAATTTTTCTTTTTTACTTAAAAAAAACTGGTGAAATATTCCTAATAACATATCATTATATAAGTAAAAAGAATACATCATTAAACTTATTACAAAAAATCCAATGGCACTGTAAATGGTTAAGCTTAAAATATTTGTTAATTCAAAAGAAATATTTGAATTTATAACGAGTCCTTCAAACAAATAATCGATTAAGTCGAGTATTAGGTATGAACTAAAAATAAAAACTACAGAGAGGATGTAACTAACTTTTGTATTGTATATTCTAAAGTTTAAATCTTTAATTCTATCAAACAAAAAGTAAATAAGCCAATGAATTAGAATTAAGTTAATAATTAAATCACCTAATGATGGGAAGATAAAATTACTGGCGTATTTTTCTGGACTAAATATTGGGAGTTGATATATTGAAACGGGCACAGACCAATACATGCTTACCCCTCTGGCTATAAATACACAAAAGAGTATAAACAAAAATGAAGCATAGGTTTCCCCTTTATACCAAAGGTATTTTGCAAAACTATTTACGGTAAGGTAGCTAAAAATAAAGAATAAAATCCAAATGTAAATTATCAATAAACTTGGGTCGCTATAATATTTATCGGAATTTATGCTGATGCTGAAAAGATTTTTCCCCACTAAATCTTTAATTATAAATCCTTTGTTTTTTACAAATGAATTTATTTCAACATAATCTTTAATTTTTAAATCCGGGTTATATCTGTTTGTTAAATATTCATTTTGGTAACTATAATCTTTGTATACATTGAAAAGGCAAATCACCTTAGATTTTCCAATGGTTTTCTGTTGAATTATATACCAGCCATTGTCTAATCTTCTGAAATTATTTCCTTCTTGAAGTTTTAAATAATTATAATCGGGTATCGCATTAGTTTTAGACCAATAGCTTAATTTATTTTTCTGAAAAATTATAGCATTAAAATTTTTATCTTTTGTAAGTTGAATGAATTTTTCCCAGTTTTTATTTTTATTGAGAGAAGAAAAATCATTTGCAATACTATCTATGGTTGGGTTATTGCAAAAGCTGTTCATCTCTTCATCATACTCATGCAATTGGGAGGTAATGGATTCGCCAACTTTATTTTGTATAAGTTCTGGTTTACTCCACAAGGTTATAAGTTGTACAAGTAGAATTACGAATACACTTATAAAGAAAAAATTACGACTATTTCTAAGATAATTTGACACTAATGTATTTAGAAAATAAAATTAATTACGATCGTTTATCTTCTCTACGTGTACCATCATAGAGTTCGTATTCCAACAAACGACATTCTAATTTACTATTAAAGAATTCAATTTTACGTTCGGCTTTTAATCCCACTTTTTTTGCGAGGTTAGGACTTGCAGTAAAAATATAACCAAAGTATCCCTTGGCTTCTTTTTTTAAATAGTCGCCCATTGCTTTGTAAATAGTTTCCAGCTCTTCGTATTCACCAAGTCGTTCCCCATATTCTGGGTTAAACATTACTACGCCTTTACCGCTTGGGCATGGGGTTTCTCTAAAATCTTCTTTTCTAAAGGTGATGTGTAAATCAACACCAGCAGTTTTAGCATTAGATTTCGCTGCATGTAGGGCAATTGGGTCTAAATCGCTGGCTATGATTTCAAAATCAATTGTTTTTTTAACTGCCAAACGAGCTTCTCTTCTCAATTGCTCATAATATTCTTCATCAAAACCCTTAATATGCATAAAGCCATAATTACTTCTAAGCAAACCAGGTATTCTGTTTAGTGCCATCATGGCGGCTTCTATGGCTAAGGTTC
>JBILKW010000036.1:0-15623 GCA_044376465.1 Sphingobacteriales bacterium
GAAAAAATTATTCTAAATTAATTAAAGTATTAAGTATTAATTCACAATTCACATGAGTACACTCGGATCGTTAATCGCATGCAAATGCCCACGTTGCCAAGAAGGCGAAGTGTATAAACATGGAGCATTTAGCAAAGATTTTAAAGCGATGTATACGTATTGCCCAAAATGTAATTTGCGTTACGAGTTAGAAATAGGCTTCTTCTGGGGAGCAATGTACATTGGGTATGCATTAAGTGTAGCCATTAGTGTAATACTAGGCATCTCTACTTATATATTGGCAAACAACCCAGATACATGGGTGTACATTACAGTAATTGTTGCGGGAGTATTACTTACCTCGCGATTCAATTTTAGATATGGAAGAATGATTTTGCTCTACATGTTTGCACCGAAATTTAGTAGTGAGTAGCTGGTAGCGAGTATTCGCAATGGCAACTCAATAACCCAATAACTCATTTATTGTACCTTGTACAATGTACAATGTATAACTTATATTGTACAACCATGATACACAAACCCACCCTTAGCTTCCTCATCAACCTAAAGAAAAACAACAACCGCGAATGGTTTGCTGAGCATAAGCAGGAGTACGATGTGGCGAAGGAAAATGTAGTGGCATTAATAGAAGAAGTGTTGAAACACTTAAGTAAGTTTGATGCTGGGTACAAAGAAGTGAATGCTGCAAAATCGGTAATGAGAATTTACAGAGATGTACGATTCTCAAAAAATAAAGATCCATATAAATTAAATTTTGGCATTCCTATTTCTACCAAAGTAAAAGGGGTAGAGGGTCCCGGATTTTATTTACACATACAACCCAATGCAAGTTTTATAGGAGGCGGATTTTGGATGCCACCAGCCGAAACATTAAAAATGATTCGCCAAGAAATTGATTACAACGGGGCAGAGTTGAAAAAGATTTTAAATTCAAAATCGTTTAAAAAATATTACGAAGGATTAAGTGAAGAAGATAAATTAAAAACCGCACCCAAAGATTACCCCAAAGATCATCCAGAAATTGAATTGCTGAAACTGAAAAGTTTTACGGCCTTCCATTCCATTACCGATGCCGAATTACAAGAAAAATCCATCGCCAAAAAAATCGCCGATGCCATTGTAGCCATGCAACCATTGATTACATTTTTGGAATCGGCCACGGACAAATAATTGGTTTCACGCAAAGATGCAAAGGAGCAGAGGAGCAAAGTTACTTTGCTCCTCTGCTCCTTTGCATCTTTGCGTGAAACATAAATTCGCTATTGGAATAAAATATTAAAATGTCCAAAAAACCTGCATTTATACAGTTTTATTTTCAATTACGTGATGCAATATTTGCATTATGAATGAAAACGAATTATCGAATTTAATTATTGGTGCTGCGATTAGTGTTCACCGAGAAATTGGTCCGGGCTTATTTGAATCTGTATACGAAGAATGTTTATGTGTAGAACTTTCTAGGTTAAAACTCAAATTTGAACGACAGAAAAAAATTGACCTAGTTTATAATGGGGAAAATATGGGTCTTGCATTTAAGGCAGATATACTAGTTGAGGATTGTGTGTTAATCGAACTAAAATCAGTTGAAAAATTGCATGACATTCACTTTACTCAAACCTATTCTTATATTAAATTATTAAATCTTAAATTAGGCTTGCTTATTAACTTTAATGAATCATTACTTAAAAACGGAATCAAACGAGTAGTAAATAAAATATAAAAAACTTTGCTCCTCTGCTCCTTTGCCCCTTTGCGTGAAACAAAAAAACCAAACCATGAACCTAACCTTCCTCGGCCACTCCTGCTTCCTACTCGAAACATTAAACTCGAAAATATTATTCGATCCATTTATTTCTGGAAACGAATTAGCGAAGCACATTGACATCGATACAATTGAAGCAGACTTCATTGTACAATCGCATGGACATTTAGATCATATCGCCGACTTAGTGGCGATTGCTAAACGAACAAATGCCGTGGTTATTAGTTCTTGGGAACTTACCGAGTGGGCGAAAAAGCAAGGCATCGAAAAAGTGCACCCTATGAACATTGGTGGTTCTTGGAATTTTAGCTTCGGAAAACTCAAAATGGTCTTCGCTGCACATTCTAATTCATTGCCCGATGGAAGTTACGGTGGAACTGCCGCTGGCTTTATTTTAGAGCTCGACGGGAAACGCATTTATTATGCCGGTGATACGGCCCTTACCCAAGACATGAAGCTCATTGGAGAGTATTCTCGACCAGATCTTGCCATCTTACCAATTGGCAATAATTTTACGATGGATATCGACGATGCCATACTCGCATCTGACTTTGTTCAATGCAAAGAAATAGTAGGAATGCACTTTGATACCTTTGGATACATCAAAATAAACCACGAAGAAGCCATCCGCAAATTTAAATTAAGAAACAAAACCTTACATTTATTGGATATAGGCTATTCATTAGCCATTTAACGTACAAGTTTCTTGTAAAAGCAGTGCCCTTGCCCTCCACTAGCACACTAGCACATTAGCAAACTAGCACATTATTTACTACCTTTGCGGCATCATGCAAAAAGTAAGAAATATAGCAATTATTGCCCATGTTGATCATGGAAAAACAACGTTAGTAGATAAAATTTTACACCAAACCAATCTTTTTAGAGATAACGAGGAAACTGGCGACCTAATTTTAGATAACAATGACCTTGAACGTGAACGTGGCATTACCATCGTTTCTAAGAACGTTTCCGTAAAATATAAAGATTATAAAATCAACATCATCGATACTCCTGGTCACGCCGACTTTGGCGGTGAAGTAGAACGTGTATTGAAAATGGCCGATGGCGTTTTGTTATTAGTTGATGCTTTTGAAGGTGCCATGCCTCAAACCCGTTTCGTTACGCAAAAAGCACTTTCATTAGGCTTAAAGCCAATTGTTGTCATCAATAAAGTTGATAAAGAAAATTGTCGCCCGGAGGAAGTACAAGAATCTATTTTTGAATTATTCTTCAACTTAGAAGCAACAGAAAATCAATTAGATTTTCCTACGATTTACGGTTCATCAAAACAAGGATGGATGAGTACAGATTATACTCAAGTTACAGAAGACATTACTCCATTATTAGATGCTGTGTTAGAATTCATCCCTGAGCCAGTTGAAAATCCAGGGACATTACAAATGCAAATTACCTCTTTAGATTACTCGTCTTTCGTAGGCCGTATTGCTATTGGGAGGGTTGCTCGTGGAACAATTAAAGAAAACATGCCTGTATCTTTGATGAAAAAAGATGGTAAAATTGTTAAATCGAGAATCAAAGAATTATATACATTCGAAGGCTTAGGCAAAATTAGAGTTCAAGAAGTACATAACGGCGATATTTGTGCTGTAGTTGGTATTGAAGGCTTTGAAATCGGCGATACCATTGCTGACTTTGAAAATCCAGAGCAATTAGCAGTTATTAAAATTGATGAACCAACCATGAACATGTTGTTCACCATTAATAACTCACCATTCTTTGGTAAAGAAGGTAAATTCGTTACCTCACGCCATTTACGCGATCGTTTGATGAAAGAAATGGAAAAAAACTTGGCACTTCGTGTAGAAGAGTCGGGTTCGCCAGATGCTTACTTAGTATACGGACGTGGTATTCTTCATTTATCAGTATTAATTGAAACCATGCGTAGAGAAGGATATGAATTACAAGTTGGGCAGCCGCAAGTAATCATCAAAGTAATTGATGGTGTAAAATGCGAACCGGTGGAAACCCTAATTGTAGATGTACCTGCAGAAGTTTCGGGGAAAGTAATTGAACTCGTAACTCAACGTAAAGGCGATTTGTTAGTAATGGAACCGAAAGGCGATTTACAACATTTAGAATTTGAAATACCTGCTCGTGGTATTATCGGTTTACGTAACAATGTTTTAACCGCTACTGCCGGAGAAGCCATTATGGCACACAGATTTAAAGCTTATGAGCCTTGGAAAGGGGATATTCCACAACGCATGAGTGGGGTATTAATTTCGATGGATAAAGGTAGTGCTACCGCTTACCGTATCGATAAATTACAAGACAGAGGTAGATTCTTTGTGAATCCAGGTGAAGAAGTATACCAAGGAATGATTATCGGTGAAAACAGTAGAGAAACCGATATGACCGTGAACATTACCGAAGGTAAACAATTAACCAACTTCCGTACAACCAGTAAAGACGATGCAACACGTATTGCTCCAGCTATTAAATTCTCTTTAGAAGAAGCAATGGAATACATACAAGCAGATGAGTACGTAGAGGTAACGCCACAATCGATGCGCTTACGTAAAATTTACTTAACAGAAATCGAAAGAAATCAGAAGAAGAAACAAGTAGGACAATAATATTAGACGCTAGTCTTTAGAAGGGCTACGGCAGATCATTAAGATCCACCGTAGCCTTTTGTTTTTTAAAAGCTTTTTCTCATATCTCTTATTTTCAAATTTCAGGCCTGCTTCCCCACAATTCACAATTCACAATTCAAATTTTTCCTATTATCTTTATAATGTCTAAAGACTAACAACCAATGACTAACCTCTATTCTCTCTACTTACAACACCCAACAATTTCTACCGACACTAGAAACATTGCAAAGGACTCTATTTTCTTTGCCTTAAAAGGAGCAAACTTTAATGGTAATACTTTTGCAGCACAAGCTTTAGCATTAGGTGCAGCGTATGTAGTGGTTGACGAAAAAGAATATCAATTAAACGATAAATGTATTTTAGTAAAAGATGTATTAACCGCTCTACAAGATTTAGCGAAAGAACATCGTACAACATTAAACATTCCGATTATTGGCATTACAGGTTCTAATGGCAAAACTACTTCTAAAGAATTATTGAATGCTGTACTGAGCAGGAAATACAAGACTCTTGCAACAAAAGGAAATTTGAATAATCATATTGGTGTACCTTTAACTTTATTGAGTATTACGGCTGATATTGAAATTGCTATTATAGAAATGGGCGCCAACCATCAAAGAGAAATCACCTTTCTATCAGACATTGCAAATCCTACATACGGCTTAATTTGTAACGTAGGCAAAGCACATTTAGAAGGCATGGGTGGTTTCGAAGGAGTGAAGAAAACGAAGAAAGAATTATACGACCATATCAGAATAAATAATGGTACATCTTTTATAAATGCCGATGATATTAATTTGATGGAGATGAGTGAAGGCATAGAGAAAAAAGAACTTTTCGGTTCGCATGCCAATGCAAGAGTATGTGGAAGAATTGTAAACTTCGATCCATTTTTATCTGTAGAAATAAAATTAAAAAACGAAAAAGAATTTACACCGATACAATCTAAATTAGTAGGCGACTATAATTTAAATAATATTTTAGCTTCTATTTGCATAGGTAATTATTTTGAAGTGAGCTTATCCGAAATGGTAGTAGCCATAGAAGGTTACGAGCCTAGCAATAACAGATCGCAAGCAATAACCATGGGCAGCAACCATGTAATTATGGATGCTTACAATGCAAACCCAAGCAGCATGGCAGCGGCAGTGCAAAATTTTTCTAAAATACATGCCGATAAAAAAATGTTGATTTTAGGTGATATGTTTGAGATGGGAGAGGAAAGCATGAGAGAACATTTGGCCATCATAGAATTAATTCATCACTTGAAATTTGAACAAGTTGTTTTTGTTGGAAAAGATTTTTACGCATGTAAAAAATACGAGTTCCACTATTTTGAAACTACCGATGAAGCAAAAAAATATTTGCAAGAAATAAAACTACAGCACACACACATTTTAGTAAAAGGCTCACGCGGCATGAAACTAGAAACAATTGTAGATTCATTTAACAAGTAATTCATCTCATTTTTATACCATATTACAACTAGTGTAAACTGTAAATTTTACACCGTATAATTCTTCTTGTACAAAAAAACGCAGATTTTCATAATCTATTCCAGCGCGAATTGGATATGAAAGCTACCTATCTTACATTTATCGTGTGCATGGATTTTTATCGAAGGGGATTTTTTTTCGTACAACAAAGTAATATTAGCTAAACAAACCTATTTTCTTCTTCCACTATCCATGTGTATTAAATAACATATGGTTGAACGTTAAAAAATTGAAGAGTATGGGAAGAATGAACAAAATCATAATGATAAGTCTATTCATTATGGGAAGCGGGTTAATTATTAACAGAGTGAGAGCAGGAGATACTACATTAATGCAACGGTTTGATTTAATTTCGGAGAATTTAGATCGAAAAGAAATGAAGAGTAGCATTTTATACAACAGAGTATTTCCTTTTGCTAAATTAAACAAACAATTATTTACATCAGAACAAAGAGATTCCATTCATAATGATTATCAACATTGGAAGCAAATTTATTTAGAAATGTATAATGCAGATTACGATAAGGAACAGAAACTTAATTTTGATGCATACACTTCGAAAGTAACTGAATATATAATTCGAAATCGCAAGTTGCCCATCGGCATTATACATTTTAATTATGAGTACATCGATACCAACGCTTATCACGATGGACGTATAAGTAGTTTGGATGGAAAACTAGTAAGAACAAAGTCTAATCCCAATACGCCATATATTTTAGACCAAGTATGTGATTTGGCAATTCTTAGTAATCATGTCTTTACTGGCCCTCAGAAAATAATTTTCGATAAATCATTTGTCTTTACAAATACTAAACATACGATAACTAACCTAAAAATAGATTTTATTAATGATGATAAGCCTGAGTATTTACTGAAGCCGGGCGACTCCTTGACGTATGATTTTAATATAATAGGGCAGAATAAATTTAGGTATACTATTGTATATGGAAATGCTAAACATTATTCCTCTGAATCTAGTGTTACAGTGCTCAGTGCGGGCACTCAACCTTGTGATTTTAAGCAAGGTGTTACTACGGCAACATTTACAGATTTCTCATCATTTGTTGCTGGTTGTACGTATGAATTTGGTCTGTACTACAGTAAATGTACAAATACTGTATCGGAAAAATTGACAAAACCTATATTGGTATTAGATGGATTTGATCCGGGAGAAGCAAGAAAAGTGGGAAATATATATGACTTAATGAACGAGCAGCCAGTATACTTAGCAGACTTTTTAAGAGCAGAAGGACACGACATAATAGTTTGTAATTTCCCAGATGGTGCAGATTATATAGAACGAAATGCACTAGGCGTAATTCAGTTATTAGCATACATAAATGCCAGAACCACAGACAAAGTATTAATAGTTGGTCCAAGTATGGGAGGGTTAATTGCTAAATACGCACTTGCTAAAATGGAAAAAGATAATATTCCACATAATGTTGGCACCTATGTTAGTTTTGATGCACCACATCAAGGAGCAAATGTTCCGATTAGTGCACAATATTTTTTACATTTTTTTGGTGAAATAATTGGCGAGGCAGGTGCCATGGAAGGACTTAATAAAATTAAATCTCCAGCAGCGAGAGAAATGTTGATTCATTATTATTCATTAAACAGCCTTCCGCCTGTTTCCCATAGTTTTAGAACGCTATTCTTAAATAATTGCAACATTAATTCTACCGTAGGAAGTAATGGATACCCAATAAAAACTAGAAATGTTGCTTTAATTAATGGAAGTGAAACCAAACAAAGACAAGGAATTTCTAACTTGTTGTTTTCATTAAACATTAACATACTAGGTAATACTATAAATGCAGCAAGTGGAAATGTGTATGCCTCTCCTAATAGTGGCACAGCACTCGTAGCCGATTTTAGAGCAATTAATCCCAATAATTTTTATCGGCTAGAAACCTTTATTAGACAAGCCTCTGTAATTTTAAATAATCCATATTCTGTAAGTTTAGACAATGCGCCTGGTGGTAAGTATGATACTCAATACCAATTAACTCACCATAATGGAGTATTGAGAAACGGATTTACGCTTAATCATTCACATCATAATTTTATTCCGAGTGTAAGTGCTTTAGATATTAAGTACGTAGACGGCTTTACAAATTATATGTTTGACATAAGAAATGCAAAGATAGTTTGCAACAATCTCACACCCTTTGTTTCTTATTTTGCACCCGAACAAAATGAAACACACGTTTTAATTACTCAAAATAATGCAATTTGGTTAAAACGCGAATTAAGAAATGGAAATAGAACTGTGCATGCAAGTTCAGAAAAAAAAGTTATACGGGCCGGTGAAAATTTTAATTATGGTGTAAATACGAAAGATTTTTACCTAGAATCTTTTGAAGTGAAAGACGATGGTATATTAGGCATAAATACTCATTCGCCTACAGGCTACAATAATGAAGCGCGACCAGCAAGGCATTCGAATTTTGTAGTTAATGGATATAACGTAAAATGTGAGCCCATTACCATAAAAGTTTCTAACCGTGGGGTAATTAAAATAGGGCATTGGGGTTATTGCAATGGAGAGCTTAGGATATCAGAAAACTCAATTTTACATTTAGATGATCTCGCAAAACTCGAACTATTTAATACTTCAAAATTAGTCATTGAGAAAGGCAGCAAGTTAATTATTGGTAAACATGTCGACATAAATTTATTCGACCATCATTCAGTCATTATAATTGAAGGAACATTAGAAATTGAAGACGATGCCGTATTTAGTTTCAAAGGAAGGGGTCAATTATTACTGAAAACTAAGAACATAGTTCTGGGTAAAAATGCTAAAATAAAACTCGAAGGAACAGATAGAAATGATGTAGTATTAAGCATCGAAGATGGCAATTACTTGAGCCTTCCATTTATGTTAAATAGTTACAATTTGTTGGATGTAAAAAATGCAAAAATAAATTTGCTAGGTTCCAATAGTTATATTAATTCTGCTATTGCTACAAGTTTAATTAATTGTACCATAAATGGTGGAAATGGAATTCTTTTGAACGGTCAATCAAATGTCCAAATTCAACATTGTATATTCAATAATAACAGAAACGGCATTACAGGATATTTAACTAATATTGAATCGTTCAATCTACCTGGTAATACGTTAATTCTAGAATCATGCGAATTTATAAACAATGATATTGCTATTAGGGTTTTCGGCGAAGGGTTTGATTTGAGAAACGTAAGTAGCATAAATTGTAAAAATACTCTTACTGCCGTTGCAATGGATGTACCCAGCAATATTACTAATTGCAGCTTTACAGGATCTAGTACACAAACAACTCTTCCTTTCCATAATGCAGCGATACATTGTGTATCTAACCCAAATGTGCCCTTAAATATATTCAACACACATGTTTATAATTATAATGTAGGGGTCTACATCAGTCAAGGAATGTTGAACCTAAAATGTTCTGACATTGTGGATGCAAATTATTATTGTGTTTGGGTAGCAAATAATGCTGCGCTCAACATGAGCGCAGCAGCAAATGCTGGTTCTAATACACTATCGGTTAAGTCGCGTTTAAATAATCGAAATATTTGCCTGGAAAATGCATCGGCTATTAATATTGCAAATGGTTTTAATCATTTTAAAATAAATGCTGATCAACATAATTATTTTATTTCTGGTACCATGAATACCATACCTAACTCTATAGATTTTAGAGGTAATAATTGGTATACACGAATTAATTCAACTAATTTTTTAAATGCTCCACCACAGAATTTTTTTTACATCTCCTTAAATCTATCATCTTCTGCTCCTCGTATCCAAAATTTTATTGTTACACCAATTATGGGTTTTGCTAATACAAATGCTTGCACCTTGGCAGCCAATGGTACAGGTATCCCTTTGAGTGATTCTGCTAAACTATACCTGGAAGGTGCGAATTCTAACCCTATCCTACAAATAGATTCAATTCTCAGCTTAAACCCTATATTGAATAAACCCATATTAGAACCAAATCAACTTAATTATATGAAGCAAAAAAATATCATAAAGAAGGAGGAAGTTACATTAGTACCGAACCCAACAAATGGTTTGTTTGAAGTACTATTAAACGATGAAAATTCTAAAATTTACGCTGTAAGTATATTTAGTTTACAAGGCAAATTACTCAAAGAGGTGGCCATCTCGCAATCGCCATCACTTGTAAAATTAAGCTTGAAAGGGTATTGTCCTGGAATGTATTTAGTACACGTGAAAACATCCAAAAGCGAATTAATTAAAAAAATTATGCTAACATCCGAAAAATGAAAAATGTACTTTTTCTGTTATCTATTTTATTTCTTTTTGTGAATGCAGGATGCGAACAATATCAAGTAGCTCCCTTAACATCAATATTAGTAAAAGAACAATTAGATACCATGCCTCTGTATTCTGAAGAAGGTAAAAATGTATTTGCTTACCGCGTAAATAATAAAGTGGTAGTAAATGGAAGTGAGTTCGATACTTTACCTGGAATTGGTAGGATGTACTTTAAAGATAACTTAACAGGCAATTCAATATTTTATATGGAAGCTACTTCTAATCGTAGAAGAGGTTACCAAAAAGTAATTTTAAATATTGAAAATTTAGTTGATACAGGATTATACATTGCTCGAGAACCTATTGAAGGAAATAGAAACCAATTACAATATGTTGTAGGCGAAAATCATCTATTCAATGTAGCCTATGTAACTACCAACGAACACATAGGTTACATACACATAAAAAAACTCGATACCGTCAATAAAATTATTGCAGGCACCTTTAACTTCAAAGCAAAAATGTTTATGGTTGGCGACGAGTCGGATACAGTTAGTATTACCGATGGTTGGTTTGATATTAAGTATTGGTAATTATTAGAAGCTAGTCACTAGTAGTTAGTCTTTAACCGTCTAAAGACTAACTACTAATATCTAGTGACTAATTTCAACTTTAATTCCTATGTCTTCAATCCCTGTTAAAGGATTATCGCGCATGTTTTGTTCGATACTAAAAGAGTACACTCCCTTGCGAGGAAATTTTACGTTCTCCATTATTTTAATTTGGTTCGCATACATATCGCCTAAGCCAGAACCTAACCATTTACCATCTAACTCCGCTAACTTAAATTCTAAACGTTGTGTTTCTGGTTTTGCTTTTGGTCCTTGTATCGTAAACAACACAAATAAGTTTGAGTACTTATAAGTTCCGGTATGCCTTACATTAAAATAAATGTCGTGCTCGCGAAGCGTATCACTTACCTCTAAATAAAAAGTTGGTTTTTGGTTAATGTACCAATTGTCGTCTTTTATTGTTTGGTAATCTTCAAACACTCGAGTATCATCGCATGCATTGCACAACACCATCGTAATTAAAATGAAAAAAGACAATCTAGCTTTCATTATTTTTTAGGTCGGTTTTGTGGTGGCCTGCCACTAGGTGCAGCACCTCCTGCATTTGCTTGATTGTTTGGTTTACGATTATTGCTTTTTTTACGATTGTTGTTTTTCTTTTTACGATTGCGCTCATCCATACGAGTAAGCGAATCTTGCCCAACAACGTTATCGTAATCCAACACTTTTTCTATAAGCTTAGGTACAATTATAATGTCCGATAAATCTTCCGGGTACTCATTATTTTTGTTCATCGCAATAATTGCATTTACTCTACTTACATGCAATGGCACCCAAGGTTCATCGTGTCTATAACTAAACCACATCGTCTTTTTAAAGATGTCGGTTTTTTGTAAATAGGCAGAACCTCTTCTGGTTTTTATTTCCTTAATATCATCCGGGAAATCTTTCAAGGCATCCATGTACGTATCCAACTCATAGTTTAAACAACATTTCAACTTACCACATTGTCCGGCAAGCTTTAAGGTGTTTAACGATAAGTTTTGATAACGAGCTGCAGAAGTACTTACGGTTTTAAAATCGGTAAGCCAAGTAGAGCAACATAATTCTCTACCACAAGAACCAATACCACCCAAGCGGCTAGCTTCTTGTCGCATACCAATTTGTCGCATCTCAATACGCACTTTAAATTCTTCGGCAAGTTTTTTAATCAACTCCCTAAAATCTACACGGTCTTCTGCGGTGTAATAAAAGGTAGCCTTGGTTTTATCACCTTGGTAATCTACATCGCTTAATTTCATATCGAGTTTCAACTCAATAATAATTTTGCGGGCACGATGCATAGTTTCGTACTCCAAGCCTTTCGCTAGTTTCCATTTGTCTACATCTAATGCGCTAGCCTTGCGATACAATTTCTTGATTTCGGGGGAATCTACCGCAACACCTCTTTTTTTCATTTGCATTCGAACCAGTTCTCCAGTCATAGTTACATGGCCAATATCATAGCCACCTGTTCCCGATTCGACACAGACTAGTTCGCCTGCTTCTACATATATATTGTCGGTGTTTCGATAAAAATCTTTTCGTGAGCCTTTAAACCTCACTTCAAGTATGTTAAAAGCTTTGTAGTTCGATGGCATGTCTACGTTCGAAAACCAATCGTAAACATCTAACTTACTACATCCTCCTCCCGTCATACAAGAACCATTGCTCTTACATCCTGCTGGCACACACCCACCACTTGAACATGATCCACATCCCATATTTATAAATTTTAATTAATGCGAATTTACATTTTTCTTTGCAAATCCCTCATAACTTGTACGGAAAGGTCTAAAAATACAATTTTAGCGTTCGCATTACGCTCTATATGGTATATAGCCTTCTCAATATCATCTATTATATAACTGGCATTTTCCATGTTTAAAATGGATGCCATTTTTGCTATCTCAAAATGTTTGCTCTCAAATCGTATAATTTCCGATGCCGATGCATTATGCGTTAAACAATCTCTAATTACTTGTAAACCAAAACGCAACATATTTTTTTGGTTCTCTCTTCCAAAGGAGGCTGGAGCTATTTGTTCAATTAAACCCTGTATCTCAATCCCCCTTTTTCCATAGCACAACCTAAGCCACTGCACAAATAATTCTTCCAAATTGTTTTCTTCTTGGCTCATTAAATTAATTCCCGCTTGCATGCTACCATCTGCTAAATAGGCATACCTAGCCGCCGCCTGCTCTTCGCAGCCCAAGCTCAATAAATGAGCGTTTATTTCCTCATCGCTAAACCTATTAATTTTTATAAGCTGTGTTCTAGAAAGTATAGTATTTAATATCTGGTCGTACTGTTCTGCCACCAATATAAATAAGGTTTTTGCTGGGGGCTCCTCAATTAATTTCAACAAGGTATTTCCCGTTACTCCTAAATATTCTGGCAACCACATGATTAATACTTTGTATTCTGCCTCATATGCTTTATACGTAAGCCTCTTCATAATATCGTGGCATTCGGCAATGTTTATGTTCGGTTGTTTATTCTCTGCATCTAACTTACTCATCCATTCTTCTAAGCCTAAAAACGGACTTTCTGAAACCGCTTCTCTCCATTCTTTTAGGAATACCGTGCTCACATCTTCTGGCTTTTTAGCTATAAATGGGTAGCTAAAATGCAAATCGGGGTGTATTAATTTCTGATATTTCCTGCATGAGGAGCACTCTCCGCATGAATCGTTCTCTACTCTATTCGTGCAGTTTAAATATTGAGCGTATGCTACAGCCATAGCTAAAGATCCGCTACCACTCTGTCCTAGAAATAATTGCGCATGACTAACGCGTTCTTCATTTATCGACCGAATCAACCTTTCCTTTACTTCCGTATGTCCGGGAATCTCTTTAAATAACATGCCGCAATTTATAAAATTTAAAATTCGTTTTCATCCCTTATCTTTGCATTATGGGAAGATGGTTAGCACTCGATGTAGGTGCCAAAAGAACTGGCATTGCGGTTACCGATCCGTTGCGAATGATTGCTACGGGCTTAAATACAATTCCTACGCATGAATTAGTTGCCTTTTTAAAAAATTATTTCCAAAAAGAAATGGTAGAATTATTAATTGTCGGAGAACCAAAGCAATTGGATAATTCCCCATCCCAATCAGCCGCTATGATTAATAAGGAAATTGAGAAATTAAACAACGCTTTTCCAAACATCATTATAAAAAGAATAGATGAACGATTTACTTCTAAAATGGCCTCGCAAGTAATCGCTCAAAGTGGAATGAATAAAAAAAACCGACAAAGTAAAGAACTTATTGATACCGTAAGTGCAACCATCATCTTGCAATCTTACATGTCGATGAACCAATAAAGAAATATGATTTTACCTATTATCGCATACGGCGATTCCGTACTCAGAAAAGTTAGTGTTGATATCGATAAAGATTATCCGAATTTAAAACAATTAATTGACGACATGTTCGAAACCATGTACCATGCAAGAGGTGTGGGCTTGGCAGCTCCACAGGTGGGCTTGGATATTCGTTTATTTATGGTTGATGCTTCTCCATTTGATGATGACGATGAGGATAAACCAGAATTGAAAAGCTTCAAAAAAGTATTTATCAATGCCTATATTTTGGAGGAGAGTGGTAAAGAATGGCCATTCAACGAAGGCTGTTTAAGCATTCCAGAAATTAGAGAAGACGTAAATCGTTTATCTAATATTAAAATAAAATATGTTGATGAAAACTTCGTAGCACACGAAGAAGATTATAACGGAATTTTGGCGCGTATTATTCAACACGAATACGATCATATTGAAGGGAAATTATTTATCGATAAAATTTCACCCATCAAGAAAAGATTAATTGCTAAAAAATTAGATGCTATTTCGAAGGGCTTGGTAAAACCAGATTATAAGATGAAGTATCCTGCAGCAAAAAAAAGAAGGTAAATGTGTAAATGTGCAAATTATTAAATGTGCAAATTACAACTCACGTGAGTGCAATTTGCACATTTGCACATTTGCACATTTAATAATTTGCACATTTACAATTTGCACATTTACTCATCTCTCTTTTCATTTTTCAAGGATATTTTTCCATCGTTTAATAAACGCATAAATTGGTTTATTTTCACAATGTCGAGTAGAGGGTTGTATCGGTCTTGGCCTCGCCAGTAAAGCTTTTCAGACTGTTGTTGGAAATAGAATCGTGTATTTTGTGTGCCATCCCAGGTCATAGCAGAACTTAATGCCATCATTAAATTTGCATCTAAATTTTTTTGAGCAATCATTAAATCATCATCGGGTAATTGAAGTTTTATAAATGCCTGTTTAAATTGCTCTATTGTTGCAAACGGGAAAATATAAACCATCGGCAAATCAATCGCATCAATCTTTAGTTTGAAAATAGCACTCAAGGTATTATTCGCCAAATCTTTCGGAATTACGAGCTCTTGTTTTTTATATCCTAGGGATGAAATTTGAATGGTATCGCCAACACTTACTACCAACGAAAAAAATCCACGCATATCTGTATACGTACCTTTATAATTTCTAGAAATGTTTATCACATTTACAAATGGGAGTGGCTCTAAACTGTCTGCATGTATTACAATTCCAGAGAATTGTATTAGCTTCTTTTCTTGCGCATTTGTATTCGCAATTAGCATTGCCGACAAAATGATGAGCAAGAAAAAAAACTTTTTTTTCATAGTATAAAATGTTGATTAACGCAGAAACGTGGTTTTTAGCTTCTTAGTCTTTCTGGTAAAACTGCATTCGGATCGTCCATATCTGTAATATTAATGGCTTCTACCGAATTAATTTCTGGAATAGATCGTTTTAATGCTTGCTCAACACCTGCTTTTAAAGTCATGATGCTCATTGGACAAG
>JBILKW010000158.1:0-5312 GCA_044376465.1 Sphingobacteriales bacterium
GAGTCAACATGTGTAACATCTGCACCAGCAGCTTTTGCTGCTAAAGATGCCCCACCCGTGTAAGCAAATAAATTCAACACTTTTGGTTGTTCAATTTTCATTGCTTTAATTGCTTTTGCACTGTAATCCCAATTTACTGCTTGCTCCGGAAATACCCCTACATGTTTAAATGCAGTGAGTGCTAACCTGAATTTTATGTTAATTGCGTCTGTTTTGTATTGTATATGCCACCTATCAGGCATCTCTTTTAATTTAATCCACTCTCCTGTAGATCCTCCCTTAGGTTTAAAACGAACATGTGCCAATTTCTCCCAGTCTTTTGCAGGCATTGCAGCATCCCAAACCGCTTGTGGCTCTGGACGTATGGTAATATATTGACCAAATCGCTCCAATTTTTCAAAATTCCCGCAGTCGATAAGTTCGTAATCTTCCCAATTTAAGGGGCTAAGAGATTGTATCATGGGGCAAAAATAGGAAATAAAATGAATTGTTAATTGTAAATTGTGAATGGTGAATTAAGTGGCATTCACAATTTACAATTTACAATTGACCATTTATCTCATACTACTTGAGTCCCATGCACCATCATGGTTGGTAAGTTGTTGGTGTAAATCTTCAGAGAGAAGTTTTTCTTCGAGTTCTATTTGTTCGCGTACCGTTAAAATATAGGTCTTAGTATCGTGGCGGGTAGCAGCGAGTTTACGCATTGCTTCTTCGTCGTACTTTATAAAATCTTGCGCCTTGCGGGTTGCGGTATAATTTCTGATGCCAAGCTCATGCAATACATCTACGGCCATGTGTACAGAGGTATACAATGTTTCTCTGTAAATATTCATTACCCCTAAATCTAAAAGTTCATAAGCATCAAATCTGTTTCGCGCTCTTGCCATTATTTTTAGATTTGGAAAATGCTTGCTTGCAGTTAAAATTAAAGAGTGGTTTATATCCGGAGAATCTATTGCAGCAATAAGCATTTTGGCGTTTTCTGCTCCGGCAGATTTAAGTAAATCTATACGTGTAGCATCTCCATAATACACTTCAAAGCCCATTTTTCTGAGTAATTCTACTCTATCACTATCATTATCTAATATAGTGGCATGTATTCCGTTGGCTTTTAAAAACCTTCCGATAGTACTTCCAAAATGCCCGAAGCCTGCAATAATTACCGAATGTTTCTCGTGTATTTCGTCGTGTTCGCTTTCTTTAATTTCTTCTTTCGTTCCAAAATACGGATCAATAAATCGTTCGTTAATAAGAAATAAAATTGGAGTAATGATCATGCTCAAGGCTACAACTGCCATTAACATTGCATTCCATTTTGGGTCTATAATGTGTAATTGCCCACTGAAATTTAACAGCACAAATGCAAATTCTCCAACCTGCGAAAGTAAAAATGCAAACAATAAATTTTGGTCGTTTTTTATGTTGAAAACTTTACCTGCTAATATTAATACAATTGATTTTATCAACATAATTAATAAAACAGTGGAGAATATAAATACAGGTTGTTCTAAAATTAAATTGAAATTAATACTTGAACCTACACCTATAAAAAACAAGCCCAAAAGCAAGCCTTTAAAAGGTTCTATATCGCTTTCTAACTCGTGCCTAAAACTACTATTTGCTAATACTACTCCAGCTAAAAAAGTGCCTAATGCCGGACTGATGCCCACGATGGACATTAAATACGCAACTCCAATTACTAAAAATAATGCAGTGGCGGTAAACAATTCTCGCAAACGTGTGCGTGCGATAATTTTCATAAAAGGGGCTACCACGAATAAACCAGCTACCACAATACTTGCCATGGCGCCCAACACGGTTAGCGTTTTCAATCCAGGTGATAAACTACTTATAAATGTTTGTTCAGTGTTTATGTTTAATATATCCGAGGCTGCAAGTAAAGGTAAAAATGCTAAAATCGGAATTACCATAATGTCTTGAAACAACAAAACTGAAAATGCAGCTTGCCCTGCACTCGATTTATTTAGCCCTTTTTCTTTTAAGGTTTGTAAGATAATCGCAGTAGACGACATGCTAATGGATAGTGCGATTGCAAAAGATGTTTGTATGCTAAATTCAAAATAGAAAATACAAATTGCAGCAATAATAAATGTGGTAAAAAACATTTGGATGCTTCCTAAGCCAATAATAGATCTTCGCATGATCCAAAATTCTTTGGGTTTTATCTCAAGGCCAATGATAAACAACATCATTACCACACCAAACTCTGCTGCATGCATAATATCTTCACCTTCTTGCCCAACAAAACCTAATACAAACGGCCCAATTAATATACCTGCGATTAAATAACCTAGTACAGAACCTAAGCCAATTTTTTTGGCGATAGGCACACAAATAATTGCCGCGCCTAAAAATATAATAGAGCTTAATAAAATGTTATTTCCCATCTTATAAAGTTTTTATCCAATCGTTCAAATAGAAGTGTTTCTTTAACTCACTACTATCTACAGAGCTATGTGTAAGTTGTATTAAAAGTTGTTGATATAAAATTCCGTGTTTTTCTAACTCTTCATCCGAAATTTTATGACTACCATGAACAAAAAATGGAGGCAAATATTCCATATTGCATAAGGTGGCAGTGCGCTCAAATGGTCTTAAAAATTCATGCACAGAATAGGTGTGGAAACCCTCTGATTGATACGCTTCACGAGGCCCTCCAGAAGAGATGCAACTTAACACGCGTTTACCTGTTAATGCAGTGCCACCTTTACCATAAGCCCACCCATGTTGCAAAACTAAATCAATCCATTGTTTCAATATTGGTGGAGCGCTGTACCAATAAAATGGATGCATCCACACAATGATGTCGTGTTCTAGTAATAAGTTTTTTTCGTATTCAACATCTATATTAAACTCAGGGTAATGTTCATATAAATCATGTATACGTAATCCGGTTAAGTTTTTTATTTTTTTTAATAAAGCTTGATGGATCCTCGAATTTTCGAAACGTGGATGTGCAAAAAGAACTAGTGTTTTTTTTATTGCATTCATAAGCAAATTACTTTAATTGCATTTGCATAAATTTACTTGCAAATACAAATTCATTTACCTCTTTGTTATTAGTATTTCTAATTTCCTCGTTACTTCCTTCCCACCATTTTTTACCTAGATGTAGAAACATAATAAAATCGCCGATTTCCATTACCGAATTCATATCGTGTGTATTTATAACTGTAGTGATGTTGTACTCTTCAGTAATTTCTTTAATTAAATTATCAATAACGATGGATGTTTTGGGGTCTAATCCTGAGTTTGGTTCATCACAAAACAAATATTTTGGTTGCATGGCAATTGCACGTGCAATTCCTACTCTTTTTTTCATACCACCCGAAAGCTCCGATGGGCTTAGTTTTCTTACATTGTCGAGGTTTACGCGCTTTAAACAAAAATCAACACGATCGCTTTTTTCTGAGAAAGACATGTCGCTAAACATATTTAAAGGGAACAATAAATTCTCTTCAACGGTCATCGAATCGAATAGAGCTGACCCCTGAAATAACATGCCTATTTCTTTACGAATTGGAATTCGTTCTTTAAAATTTAGTGTGCAAAAATCTTCACCCGAGTATAAAATCTCTCCAGAATCTACCTCATGTAAACCAACCATACATTTTAATAACGTTGTTTTACCTGAACCACTGCTTCCAATTATTAAACTTGTAGTTCCAGGTTTAAAATTTACACTCACATCATCTAATACATTTTTAGTATCAAAAGATTTAGAAATATTTTTCAGTTCAATCATTATAAGAAAAGCTGAGCAACTAAATAATCAAAACATAAAATTAAAATACAGCTATATACCACTGCTTTTGTACTTGAACGACCCACTTCTATAGCACCCCCTGAGGTATAAAAGCCATGATATGCAGAAACCGTTACCATTAAAAAGGTAAATACGTATGTCTTTATTAAAGCCACAACTAGTATAGTAGGGTTCCAATCAGAAAGTAACCCCCCAATATATTCTTCGGCCGTAATAACTCCAGATAAAGTTCCTGCTAAGTAGCCTCCAATTAAACTTAAAAACATAGAGAACACAATTAACATCGGAATAATAAACAGTCCGGCAATTAGTTTTGGAAGAATTAGAAAACCAGAAGTATTAACCCCCATAATTTCTAAGGCATCTATTTGTTCGGTTACTCTCATGGTGCCAATTTGTGAGGCAATGTTGGAGCCTAAACGCCCAGATAAAACGAGCATGGTAATAGACGGACTGAATTCCAATATGGTGGAATCGCGGGTGATTTGCCCAATAACTTCACGAGGTATTATATTACTTACTAATTGATAAGCAGTTTGTACGCAGGTTACCGCGCCTAAAAATACTGCGATAATTGATACGATGCCCAGTGAGCCAACTCCCATTACGTTCATCTCTTTGAACGTTTCTTTCCAATACACCGCAAAATTTTCGGGTTTAGAAAATGAAGCTTTCAACAATAAAACATACCTGCCTAGGTGATATAAAAACATATTTTTTGATAGAATATAAGGTAAAAGTAATAAATTAAGCCTTTAATTACCTCATTAAGTAATATTAAGATGAACAAAGAGATGAAAACCATATTAATAACAGGTTCAACGAAAGGCATTGGCAATGCAATTGCCAGGAAATTTGCCGCTAATAATTACAATCTGGTGCTTATTGCTAGATCCGATAAAGATTTACAAGAGCAAAAAAAAATATTATTAGAAGAATATGACATTGAGATTCTATGTATTAGTGCCGATTTAGCGGAAAAAAAACAAGTGCAAAAAATCGTAAATGTATTGGAAGAAAATAATGTACAACCTAGCATTTTAGTGAACAATTTAGGAGTGTACCAACCTTCCACTTTTTTTGATGAAGACGATGTATTAATGGAAAAGATGATGAACATTAATTATTACTCAGGTTATTACTTAACCAAAGCCTTAATGGAGCCAATGTTAGAAAAAGATCAAGGACATATTTTTAGCATCTGCTCTGTGGCAAACATAACCCCTGTTAAAGAAGCCTTTGCTTATACCATTAGCAAATATGCTGTTTATGGGTTTATAAAAACCTTAAGAGAATCATTAATGGAAACCAATATTAAAACTACTGCTATTATACCAGGTTCAACATTAACGGCTTCATGGGACGGTACAACAATAGATGCAGAACGTTTTATTATGGCGGAAGACATTGCAGACACTTTGTTCCTTGCAGCCAATCTCTCAAAAGGCGCATGTTTAGAAGAGATTATTATTAGACCACAACATGGGCAGATCAGTGAGTGAATTGTGAATTGTGAATTGTG
>JBILKW010000159.1:0-5296 GCA_044376465.1 Sphingobacteriales bacterium
ATGTTCTCCGAATTATCATTCGGGTGGTGTAATTCTGCGGCAACTTGTATGGTGTTTCTATCATTTTTATAAGGCACCAATGAAATGCCCATTTTGAATAGTGTAGGTGCTGCGTAATTATTAATATCGGGGTTGTTAGAGCTAAACGTAGTGAGCGATTTTGTTTCGCCATCTATTTTTGTATTTACACCGAAATTATTTAAGAACACGGCAAAGCGTAAATCTTTAAAATCTGTTTTGTATAAAAATCCGAGGTCTAACATTCCGGAGTGAACCGTATATTGATCAATGCCTTCATAAATATATTTTACACTTACACCATAGCTAAAATAATCAGATAATATTTTTGCATAACTCGCACCCATTGCCAAGTTCTGTGTATAGAAATATTGACCAGTACCCCCTGGTTGAAATTCTGTACGCACTTCCATTGCATCAGACCTAAAAGATTGCATGTGTAAACTCCAAACACTGTATTTTTTGGTCGGAACAATTACACTTAAATAAGAGTTTTGCATATCTGCAAAATACAAAGTATTGGAGAGCACATACGTTTGTTGCTTAACATCTACCATAGTTGCAGGGTTAATATTTGCTGCATATCCATCACCTGTAACTGCAATTCCAGTACCGCCCATAGCGGTTTGCCTTGGGCTTGTGCTCAATTTCAAAAATGTAAACGCTGCGGTACCTGCTCGCTGTCCACCTAAATTCGGAATCAACTGCGCAGATGTTACAACTATACTTAAACTTAGTATGAATGTAAATATGATTTTTTTCATTTATATCTTTTTTTTAGCCTCACCCCAACCCCTCTCCAAAGGAGAGGGGTTATGTAATGCTTTCTATTTATATACTACTATTTTCAAAAGTTTACCAATTTGCCTCCATTAGCATACGAGCACACTAGCAAACTAACTTAAAACTGCCAACTCAACCCAATCATCATTTGCCTTGGGCTTAAAAATCTTGCAGGGTTAAATGGTGGCGCTCCATTATCTTGTGGATCTGGGTAGTTAGGATCTCTGAATCCATTTGGTAATTGATCACCTAACTCATACGCTCTACCTGTAACCGGATTTATGATGGCTGCATTTTTATTGTTAAATAAATTTTTCACTTCAAAACTAAAACTCAATACTTGATCTTTATTTAATTTAAAATCTCGAGTTATTCTGATGTCGGTATTCCACCAAGGGCTGCCTAATTCAGAGAACGGATTTTTATCATCAGCCTCGTAAATTGGTCGGCCAGTTGGTGCGGTTCCGTTTTGGTAAAATGGTGTATAACGTAAGCCCGATTTATACGTTGAGGTGAAGAACACTCTGAACTTATCAAAACTCACTCTCCCGATTCTGAAAGATGTATCGGGTTTAAATATTACTAATAATTTTAAATCCAAGGGGCGGTCCCAAGCTAAATACTGCTCTACGGTTGGTGATACTGCACCGTTTTCTAAAATTTGCAATTGCGACTCTTGTGCGGAGTTAGATTTACCAGTTGCAATTTGATAGGCGGTACTGAAACTTGCCGACAAATATTTTTTAATACGACGGTTTAATGTTATTTCGAAACCACGAATACGTGCATAATCTTGGTTGATGCTGAAATTCTTTTCAACGAATCGCCCTGTTTGATCTTTCACAATAATTCTACGACTTACGATGTAATCAAACTTATCATTATAAAAAGCAGTGGCGGTAATTGCAAAGTTCGAGGTTACTTGTGTTTTTATTCCTACTTCATACGATACCGTTACTTCTGGATTTATATCTGGATTTCCTAAGTTAGATAAGAAAGATCTGTTTTGAAAAACAGGATCTAAACCTGCATACACAAAACGCGGGTGAGGTAATCTGCTTAAGTGACCGTAGTTAAAATACAATACATTATTTTCTGAAACCGGAAAAGAAACTCTCAGCTTCGGTAACAAACGGAATTTAAATCGGCGACCAAAAATATCGGTAGAATTATTGATATAACTCTCGCGGATGGGTTCAATTACAGGTGCTGCAGGATCGTTCACCGCATTATCAGCAAACTTGCCAGGAGCCCAATAATTTAATCGCACTCCAAGGTTTACAATAATGCCTTTGTAACGCAATTCATCTTGTACATAAATACCTCCTGTTGCTGGCTTCACTTTCCAGATATCATTACTCTGTCCAATACTGCTAGATGCTGTGGTAGTAGTATCGTCGATTATAATTGGAGCGCCAATCCATGGGCGCGTAACGTCTACCCATTGGTATTCTTGCTCTTTATGTTCTATACCAAAACTAATGAAGTTGGTTTTGTTAGGAGTGTAATTGAATTTTACTTTGAAGGTGTTTTCTATTGCGTAATGGTCGTGCCATAGCGTAGAAACCCCTCCGTTGTTATATAATCCGGGACCAGGATTTACAAAAATTACAGAGTCGTTAGGATTATAAATGGTAACCGGATCTGAAACGATTGATTGAGGATCGTAAATCTGATCGATGGTAGATGGGCGGAATGGGCGACCGTTTGCATCAGCTCTTAAGTTCGTAAACAAACGAGCAAAAGAAACATCCATCGACAATTTCGGATTAAATAAATTTAAATATTGAATGATGGTTAAGTTGGATTTATGCGTATAAGTAGTTGCATTATCCATGTTCAAACTAAACAAGTATTGATAACCTGGGGTAACGATTGCGTTGTTTCCAATAATTTGTAATGAACGAGTATTTTGATTAATGTTTAATGAATTTTGATTTGAGATAGATAATTTTCTTCCCGGCTTAATATTGTATGTAATTTTAAAAGTGTTCGACCATTTGTTGTCTTCACGAGGAGCAAAAATAGAATCGTTGTTTGGTACTAAAGAAGAGTGTAATTGTTTTGCTGGCGTTTTGAAAAACTCGTCGGTTAATTCCATGTTGAAACTGGTGAAGAAGGTAACTTTTTTCTTTGTTCCAGGTATCGGACCACTTAGAGATAAACTCAACATGTCTGTATTCCATTGCGACCTTTCATTGAAGCCTAAATTATCTCTAAAATAAGCACCGCCAAATCTGTATCTATCAGAACCTTCGCGGATACGAGTTAATACCACACCTGATGTTCCTTCGCCGTACTCTGCACCTACCCCTCCTGTTATTACTTCAATATCATTAATTGCATTGGCGGCAATCTCTACTCCGAAACCTGTTCCTGCTAAAGGATCTTGTGCGTTTATACCGTCTACTAAATATTGAGTTTCGTATACACGACCCCCACGAATTTGTAAACCATCTGGGTTCTGACTTACACCGGCTTGGTTGGCTACAATCGATTGAACGTCTTTTACGCTCATGTCTTTTATATCTTCCGAAGTTACTTTTGTACTTGATTTACCCGACTCTAAATCTATAATTGTTTTTTGTCCGAGTACTTCTACCACACCAATTTCTGTGCTTACTTCATTTAATTGTAAGTTCAAGGTAGTAGTACCACTTGCAGTAACTTTTACTCCGTTATAAAGTAATTCTTTATATCCTAAGTACACTACTTTAAGAGTATAGTCGCCGGGTTTTACATTTGATAATACGTAATTACCGTTAAAATCTGTAGGCACTGCAAGATAAGTACCCACAATGCTAACAGTGGCACCTATAATGGCTTCCTTCGTTTTTTTGTCGATAACCTTTCCTTTGATACTTCCGCTTTGTGCATGGGTTTGCAAAGTGGTAATAAGGATTGTAATTACGAGTAAAAGTTTTTTCATATATAAATTTTTTATTGCAGAGGCGCAGAGAAGGCAGAGGCGCAGAGCACTACTCTGCTACATTTGCACTCTCTGCGTCTCTGCCTTCTTTGCGTCTCTGTGTTACCAATTAAACTCTCCCTTCAGCACCTTCTCAAAAAACTTCTTCAATTCATCTTGCTGCCCGTTGCCATCTGCATCGGCTTGAAGTTTGTACAAATCCATGCTAAAAAATATTTGGTTGGTTTGGCTACTTACGTTTAATGTTTTAGCACACATAGTACGAGTGTTTGTTACTCCGTTCGTTCTTCTTATTTGTGCTTTGTATACGGGCAGTGCGCTTGACTTTGCATAGAAAGGATCTACAGCATCGGCGAAGTTGCTGACTTTAAGCACTGGGTAACCCGCTGCGTTTATAGCATCGGGCACAAGTAGTGAATCTACTGGCATAGATGCTTTTTGGTTAGCTGCAAAAAATGTTTGGAAACTATCTGCAGGTGTGTATTGAAATAATGTTGATGATTTTGAGAATGCCCCTGTGTTTGCATTATTATCAATATCGGTTGCAATTAATAATTTTCCACCTTGGTTTAGGTAATCTTGAAAAGCACCAGAGCCATCTTCAAGCAACATAAAACCAGGAGCTACAGAACGTGCATTATCAGAATAAATAAAAATTTTATCGTACAAATTCATCATCAACAAAAACGTTGGTCGCCATAACTTAGGAAAGTAGGCATTTGATTGACGATAGAAATCATAATAATCAAAAGCACCATAAGCAGATGAAATGGCTGCTCTGTAAACCACATCGGCATTAGGTGTAGTAGCAATGTTAAAGGCATCGAGCACTAACAGATCGGAAGTTTTTCTGCGTAAAATAAATGGATTGAGCGAGTCTACTAAACTCTCGGCACCCGATAAATCTTTTACTTTAATGTATATGGTATTAGCTGCTCCAACAACTAAGCCGTTAATTTTTTTATTTAGGTTGATAGTGCTATTGCCAACATAGACAGAGGCTGTAGAGCTTCCATTTACTTCGGGGTTATCGGTTACAAAACTTGCGAAGTTGAAATTTTTAGAAATGGCAAACCAATTGCCATTGTTAATTTTTATATAAACAGAATCGAGCGTTGCTGCACCATCTAAATCATTGGCAGTCCATAAAATAGAAAACACCGAAAATACAGAGTCTCCTTTAATGTAATTTCTATCGAGTGCAATTGTCGGTAAAGTATTTTTAATAGGAATTTTTAAGAATGCTGGCGTTTTATCTTTATTCCCATCGTTATCAATTGCGCGAACATAAAAATTAATATCGGCAGTATCTGTACCAGCATTTAATGAAAACCGAAAAGTAGAATCTTGTTCAGAAGTGTAAACCCAGTTTATGTTGTCGAATGAAATTTCATACCCTAAGATATAGCCGTCTTTATCGTCGGCCGACCAATTCATTTCAACCACTGCGTTTAACCTATCGGTACCTGTGCGATTAATGCTCGATAAAAATAGTTTAGTATCAGGATCTGTATTGGGTTTTAATTCATCTTCTTTCTTACATGAAAGCAGCATGTTGAATACAAG
>JBILKW010000037.1:0-15552 GCA_044376465.1 Sphingobacteriales bacterium
TGTCCCGAAATCTCGAAAGAAGTAGGAGCTGCATTGTTAATATATTTTTCGAAAAACACAATCGAGTTCTTGTTAGTAACTGCTTTTGTTTTTGGAATTGATTTCTTTGCCATTATTTAGAATTTAGTATTTAGAATTTAGTATTTAGAATTTAGCATTTAGAATTTAGTATTTAGAATTTATGTTACTAACTCGCTTTATTAGCACACTATCACACTATAACGGGATATTCCCGTGTTTCTTCTTCGGGTTATTCTTCACTTTATTTTCTAGCATTTTAAATGCTTTAATTAATTTTTCTCTGGTATGCGATGGAATGATCACTTCATCGATGAAGCCACGTTCTGCAGCTCGATAAGGATTCGCAAACATATCGGAATATTGTTTTTCTTTTTCTAACCATTTGGCCTCTTTATCACTTGCTTCCAAAATTTCTTTTTTGAAAATAATTTCAGCTGCACCTTTAGCACCCATAACAGCAATCTCTGCACTTGGCCACGCATAGTTCATATCAGCACCAATGTGTTTAGAGTTCATCACATCATAAGCACCTCCATAAGCTTTGCGTGTAATTACGGTAATACGAGGAACTGTTGCTTCTGAGAATGCATATAATAATTTCGCACCGTTGGTAATAATTGCATTCCACTCCTGGTCAGTACCAGGTAGAAATCCTGGAACATCTTCGAACACTAAAAGCGGAATGTTAAAACAGTCGCAAAAGCGAACGAAACGAGCTGCTTTTGTTGAAGCATGGTTATCTAGCACTCCTGCTAAAAACATAGGTTGGTTGGCTACAATACCAATGCTTTTGCCAGCTAATCTTGCAAAACCAACCACAATGTTTTCGGCAAAATTTTTATGAACCTCCATAAAAGAGTTTTCATCTATAACGTTTGTGATAACCTCACGAATATCGTATGGTTGGTTTGCATTCTCTGGAATAATATTGTTTAATGCTTCTCTTAATTCACTGCTGCTTTCATAAACAACACTCGGTGCTTTCTCTTCGCAGTTTTGAGGCATATAGCTCAACAATTGTTTTATATTATGGATGCATTCTATTTCGTTGGCACACGAAAAATGAGTAACACCCGATTTTGTTGAATGCGTACTCGCACCACCTAATTCTTCAGAGCTAACTTCCTCATGAGTTACTGTTTTCACTACGTTCGGGCCAGTAACGAACATGTACGAAGTGTTTTCTACCATCAAAATATAATCGGTGATAGCTGGCGAATACACCGCACCACCTGCACATGGACCCATTATAGCCGAGAGTTGTGGAATTACGCCTGAGGCCATGGTGTTGCGATAAAAAATATCGGCATAACCGCCTAATGAAACAACTCCCTCTTGTATGCGTGCTCCGCCCGAATCGTTTAAGCCAATTATCGGCGCCCCGTTTTGCATGGCAAGATCCATAACCTTGCAAATTTTTTCGGCATGCGTTTCAGAGAGTGATCCTCCGAACACAGTGAAGTCTTGAGAAAATACGTAAACCAATCTACCATTCACGGTTCCATAACCTGTTACTACACCGTCACCTAAATATCTTTCATGCTCTAATCCAAAATCATTAGATCTATGTGTTACCAACATCCCAATTTCTTCAAAACTACCTTCGTCCATTAAAAAATGAATGCGCTCTCGTGCAGATAATTTCCCTTTTTTATGCTGTGCATCTATTCGAGTTTTTCCACCACCCAATAGTGCCTCCTCTTGCTTCTTAAGTAGCAATTCTGTCTTATTATTCATATGGCTAATGTATGTAAAAATCATATAAATATTACAAAACTATGCATCTTTTTACTCCATTTTTAAGTATCCTTGTAAACAGTATAGATACCCAGAATTGGTAATTTGCTCTATTTTTATTTTTTAATTAATTATTCGAATGAATTCAATGAAAGAAAACCTAGGTTCTGGTGTAAAGAAATATTTTCTTTGGAAAAATTTACAAAAAGATTTACCAGCCAGTATTGTAGTATTTCTGGTAGCATTGCCCTTGTGCTTAGGCATTGCTCTTGCATCGGGGGCGCCTTTGTTTGCAGGTTTGATTACGGGTATTATAGGAGGTATTGTAACCGCTTCAATTAGTGGCTCGCAATTATCTGTATCTGGTCCTGCAGCCGGACTCACGGTTATTGTGCTAACCTCTATTGCATCCTTGGGTAGTTTTCAATTATTTCTTGCAGCTGTAGTATTAGCCGGCATTATGCAAATAATTATGGGCTTGCTTAAAGCTGGTACTATAGGTAATTATTTCCCCTCATCTGTTATAGAAGGGATGCTTGCTGCCATCGGTGTAATCTTAATATTAAAACAAATACCTCATGCGGTTGGTTACGACAAAGATTACCAGGGCGATTTCGATTTTAATCAACCCGACCACGAAAACACATTCTCTTCTATTGTTTCTGCGTTTGAATACATTAACATGGGTGCGGTAATAATTAGTGTTATTGCAATTTTAATTCTCATATTTTGGCCTAAAGTAAAACAACTTGCTATCGTTCCATCGGCACTGTTGGTGGTGGCTTTAGGAGTAATATTGGGTAAAGTATTTGAAGGTACATCATTAGCAATTTCTGCAGAACATTTTGTTCAAATACCCATGGTAAATTCAAGTGCAGAATTTTTTGGTTTATTTGTTGCACCTGATTTTTCTCAACTCCTTACAAACAAAGTAGTATGGACGGTTGCCATTACCATTGCAATCGTAGCAAGTTTAGAAACACTGTTAAGCGTGGAGGCGGTCGATAAAATAGATCCGATAAAAAGAGTGTCGCCTACCAATAGAGAACTTATCGCGCAAGGTGTTGGAAATACCATTGCAGGAATGCTAGGTGGATTACCAATGACCGCCGTAATTGTTCGTTCTTCGGCAAATGTTAATGCAGGTGGTAGAACAAAAGTAAGTAGTATCTTCCATGGTTTTTGGTTGCTTTTATCATTTTTATTCATACCAGGCATCATAAATATGATTCCACTTTCTGCACTGGCTGCAATTTTATTAATGACGGGTTATAAATTAGCGAAGCCGGCGTTAATAAAAAAAATGTGGAATTTAGGTTATGATCAATTTATACCATTTGTGGTTACACTTTTAGCGGTTGTATTTACCGATTTATTAAAAGGTGTAGGAATTGGTATGGTAGTAGGACTGTTCTTTATTCTACGTACGAATATGCGCAATCCGTATTTCTTTAAATTAGAAAAAGACGTAGGAACTAATAAAACGTTCAGATTAGAATTATCCCAAGAAGTTTCATTTTTAAACAAAGGCGCAGTTCAATATGCATTCACTCATTTACCAAACGACTCTAAAGTAATTATCGATGCAACTAATTCCAGATTTATAGACCATGATGTTATAGAAATTATTTATAACTTTAAGAACAATGCCTATACTCGAAACATAGAAGTAGAACTCATAGAAGTGAAAGAAAAATACGACATTCCCAAATTCAATATTTAATTAACCCCTCAAAACGCTACGCTACGTTCGGGGCAGCCAATTCACAATTCAAAATTCATCAACATGCCACATAGCTTACATACAAAAATCACTAACTATAACGATTTATTGGAAGGAAATCGTAAATGGGTTGAAGAAACATTGCAAGAAGATCCAGAATATTTCCATCGTTTAGCCAAAGGGCAGGAGCCACCGGTTTTATGGATTGGTTGTTCGGATTCGCGTGTACCTGCAAACCAAGTTACCGGAACATTACCCGGCGAAGTATTTGTGCACCGTAACATTGCCAATGTAGTTAGTCACTCCGATTTGAATTTATTATCGGTAATGGACTACGCTGTAAACGTTTTAAAAGTTAAGTACATCATAGTTGCTGGTCATTATAAATGTGGTGGAGTAGCTGCAGCGCTAACTAATAAACAATTTGGAGTAATTGATAATTGGTTGCGACACATCAAAGATGTATATCGTTTGCACAAAGCTGAAATCGATGCCATTGAAGATCTTAAAGGGAAAGAAGACCGACTTGTTGAACTAAACGTTGTAGAAGGAGTTTTAAACGTTTGCAAAACTACTATTGTACAAAACGCATGGTCGTCTGGGCAAGAATTATCGGTACATGGTTGGGTGATTGATATACACACTGGTTTCGTTAAAGACCAACAAGTATCTGTGCACAATAACGAGCAAATGGATAAGGTGTACCAGATGGACAGATTTTAGGCGAACTAGCGAAACTACGAATTGACGAAACTACGAATTGACGAAACTGCGAATTTACGAATTAGCGAACTAGCGAATTTGTGAATAGGTAGATTTTATTATTGACGCAAAGATTTAATAATTAGTGTAATTACTCTTTGGATATGGTCTAAGCAATCTTTAGTTTTTTCATCAATTTTTATTGATGTTTTAGTCTCGATCAATTCAAGCCAAAACTTGCATTCTTCTGATTCTTTAATGAGATGCTTAGCTTGTGGATTAAATCTTTTCTACTCTCAGAATAAAATGACTCACGAATGTTTGCGCCAATAGATGAACCACATCGTAAAAGTTGATCTGCTATTGATTTTTTATTTTTAGAAATTAATAAATCAGTTATATCTATTACATCGCAAGCTAAAACGAAGCTCTTTTCTTTTAACACATTATTCTTCATAACTAAATATCATGAAGAATAATGTTTATTGAAAATGTAATTACAAAAAGCTGAATTTATCATTCTGCATAAATGCAGTTTTTCAGCAAATTAACATACCCCAAGCAATTTTGCTCCTTCGCTCCTTCGCTAATTCGTAAATTCGCTAGTTCGCTAATTCGCTATTTCGCCTCTACCCCATAAATGGATACCTATAATCCTTCGCCGGATCAAATGTTTCCTTAATAGTGCGAGGAGATACCCAACGCAATAAGTTTATCATCGAACCTGCTTTATCGTTCGTTCCCGAACCTCTGGCACCACCAAACGGTTGTTGGCCAACTACTGCTCCAGTACATTTATCGTTTATATAAAAATTACCTGCAGCGTTTTCTAATTTCTTAGTCGCAAGAGTTATTGCATAACGGTCTTGTGCTATAATTGCACCTGTTAATGCATATATAGAAGTAGAATCAACCAATTCCAAGGTCTCTTCAAATTTTGCATCCTCAAACACGAATACTGTTAACACCGGTCCGAATAACTCTTCGCACATGGTAACATATTTCGGGTCTTTTGCCACTATAACAGTTGGCTCAATAAAGTATCCTTTCGATTTATCGTAATTTCCACCGGCAATAATTTCTACCGATGAATCTTTTTTAGCAGCATCAATATAAGATGCTAATTTATCAAACGATTTTTCGTCGATTACGGCATTTATAAAATTGCTGAAATCTTCTGTGCCACCCATTTTAAACGTAGCCATGTCTTGTAGAATTCTCTCTTTTATAGATGGCCATAACTTTGCCGATACATACACTCTTGAGGCTGCCGAACATTTTTGTCCTTGGTATTCAAAAGCTCCTCTCTCAATTGCAACACTTGCTACTTCTACATCTGCCGATTCGTGCACTACAATAAAATCTTTGCCACCTGTTTCGCCAACTATGCGAGGGTAGGTTTTAAATTTATGAATATTATTTCCGATGGTTTTCCAAATACCTTGGAACACCGAAGTAGAACCTGTAAAATGGATACCTGCAAAATCCGGATGAGAGAAAATTACATCGCCAGCATCTGGTCCCGATACGTATACTAAATTAATAACACCATCTGGCACACCTGCTTCGCGGAATATTTCCATTAATACGTTTGCCGAATAAATTTGAGTGTTCGAAGGTTTCCAAACTACCACATTACCCATCATAGCCGCTGAAGTAGGTAAATTACCTGCAATGGCTGTAAAGTTGAACGGTGTTAAAGCAAACACAAATCCCTCTAAAGGGCGTTGCTCAATTCTGTTCCAAATACCTTTTGCCGAACCTACTTGTTGACCGTAGATTTCAGACATGTATGCAACGTTGTATCTTAAAAAATCGATGATTTCACATGCCGAATCTATTTCTGCTTGGAAGGCATTTTTAGATTGGCCCAACATAGTAGCTGCATTCAATTTATATCTGTAAGGTCCTGCAATTAATTCTGCTGCTTTTAAAAAGATGGCAGCACGTTGCTCCCAAGGCATGTTCGCCCAAGCTTGTTTAGCGTTTAAAGCCGCCTCAATAGCTTCTTCAATATGTTTTTTATCTCCTTGATGGTAATGACCAAGTACATGTTGATGATCATGCGGAGGATGTATGCTTACTGTTTTACCCGAGCGAACCTCTTTTCCGCCAATATACATTGGTATATCTATGGTTTTTGCTCTTGCTTCTGCAATGGCTGCTTGTAATAATTCTCGTTCTTTGCTGCCTGGAGCATAACTTAAAATAGGTTCATTTACCGGGGTCGGTACTACGAAAAATCCTGTCGACATAGTGTTTGTTTTTAGAAGCGCAAATATACTGAATCGTATAAAATATTACTAATGTGCTTATGTTATGCCTTTAATATCAGCGATTTTCATTTGCTTTCATCTGTTTATGTAGAATATCGCTTAAAAGAATAATGTATTTTCTTGATTCATGCAATATGAATGCTCTAGCACTTATTTTTCAAAAAAATAAATGTTATGAAAAGAGTAATTTTAATGTTATGTGTAATTTCTCTATTTTCTTGTGAAAAGAGAGAAGAATTAATTAAAAAGGATTTGGCGCAAGAGGTAATTATGCCAGATAATGAAGGTACAGGTGGTATAATAATTGGAAATGGAGGGAATGGGACAAATTGCCATGAGGGCATTCGCATGGTTTGTGATAACCTGCTTGAGTTTTCCGATTTGCAACAGTTTTGGGACACTTATGAATGTTTAGAATTATCGTATGAACAATACAATGATAATTTTGAAGCACTACATGTTAATTTAAATGATAGCTTATATGATATTTATTGTGATAGTATAGGTTTTGATGAAGATGAACCACTATTGGCATTCGAAAGGAACTTTAATGGTTTTGTTTCATATAGGGCTTGGTTTGCGAAAGAAGAAGATAATTGGCTAAATAATGTTAATTTAGATCCGAATACAGATCCAGAAAATAATAATTTTTTTGACGATGATATTTTGATGACTCTGTTTAATCAAGATAGAGCAGTGAAAATTGCAGGAGTAATTTATTGGTTAGGGAAAGATGGTGTTATTTATCAAATTAACAATGGTGATTGTCAACTATTGATTGAATTGCAGAAAAATCCAGACATCCAAAATGGAAATATTTCAATTTTTAATACCAATTCAAATAGTTCTGAATGCGACCGTTGGGATAGAGAAGACGATTTTGAAGAATATGATGGTAACAAGCAATTTAAATGGATTCTAAGTTTTAAAAGTTGGCCATGGGGTACCAACTCAAAATCTAAAATTAAATCTTATAAAAAGAAAAAGAATGGAAGTTGGAAGAGATATAGAACTAGTTTGTATGTTTCCAATTTTGGAGTGGCCTATGATATTAACTGTTCTGATCCTACAGATTATTCGAATTATAAGGGAATAAAAAGAAGGAAAAAATTAAAAACAAAAAACTATTGGTGGGGTCTTACAGCTCAGTTTCAATATGAAACAGCTGCTGGTGCATTCGAAGCTAAAGGTCATTCGATAATTAAAAAATTAACTTTTTAAATGAGAGCTAAATTTTTAGTTGTAATACTATTTTTTGTTGCGAATAACATATTTGCTCAGAATAATATTTCTATTTTTAAACAAGGTCTTCGTGTGGCAGTTTACACGAATGACCTTGTTAATAATAATTATAAGGATCAATACTATAGTTTAAATTCTAATGGCTCTTTATGCTATGAATTAGGATATGTACTTCGTACAAATACCAAATTGTTTTTGGAAAGTGGTATTAACACAGGTTTAAATACGATTGTTTATACCACTACTTTTAACGACTTAGCCAACAACTTTGATTCGAAATATAAAATCAGAAGTTTTGATATCTTTTATACTAAATTTCCGATTTCATTAGGCTATAATGCGAACCTGTATAATCTGCCTTTTCAATTTAAAGCGGGGATAAACTTCGCATTTATGAAACCGGGTTCAATAAGAACTAATATATATAATACGACACTAGCTGGTGTTAGAACCCATTATTTTGCTAACGAGTTTGAAATAAATTATAAAGAGTATGTATATAAATCAGCTAGTGCTTCTGTAGGGCATTACATCAATATATTCAAGAAAAGCACTCTACTTATGGAGTTGAACTTAACTTATTTCCCTGATGCCATTGGCGATTATTACTTCGAAGCTTACCCCGACGACCCGAGGTATGTACTTATCCGAGGAAAATTAGAAGACAATTGGAATTTAGGCATCAATCTTACCTATTTATTATAAGTACAAACATATTTTGTTATTTTTTTCATAGCTTAGACATATGAAATTTCTACGCAAGCTGTCGCTTCCATTCACACTTATCTATTGGTTGATAATTGTGCTTAGAAATAAGCTATACGATTGGCAATTGTTTCATGCAAGATCTTTCAACGTTCCTACTATTGGTGTTGGCAACATAAATGTTGGTGGAACCGGCAAAAGCCCCATGGTAGAATACTTGGTGCGTTTGCTAAAAGATGAATTCAAATTAAGCACCTTAAGTAGAGGATACGGTCGTAAAACTAGCGGCTATATAGTAGCCAGCGCAGTATCCTCACCAGAAGAAATTGGCGATGAGCCCACGCAGTTTAAACAAAAATTTAACGAGATAAGTGTGGTGGTAGATGAAAATAGAACTCGTGCGCTCGAAAAATTAGAACATGAAATGGATGTGGTATTGCTCGATGATGCCTATCAACATAGAAAAGTAAAAGTAGGTTTGCAAATACTTTTGTTCGATTACAATAAAGTGTTTAATAAAGATTTTATGTTGCCTTTCGGCAATTTACGCGAACCAATTTCAGGCTTAAACCGTGCCGATATAATTGTGATAACCAAAACTCCGGAAATATTTTCGCCGATGGAGCGTCGCAGAATAGAAGCGAAGTTGCCGAATCCACATAATATCCCCATTGTATATTCGTTCTTAAAATATACTAATTTGAAAGCTTTGCACAGTTCAAGTGAACCCAAAAGTTTAGCAGCATGCGATAAAAAAACGAAAGTAATTTTAATAACCGGAATTGCCGACGCCTCACTATTGATAAATTTTTTAGAATATAATAAGCTAAAAATTACGAAACATTTTAACTATCCAGATCATTATAATTATACCCTAAATGATATTGATAAATGGCAAGCGGAATACAATAATATTTTAATGGATAATAAAATAATTATTACTACAGAAAAAGATTCAATGCGATTGATGCATCCTAAGTTTGATAATAAAATGAATGAACTGCCGATCTATTATTTACCCATAGAGTCGGATATTCGAGCAAACGATAAGGAGTGGTTTGATAAAAAAATATTAGATTATGTTAGAACAAGTAAGAAACACAACTGAGTATATTAAAAGAGTAGTAGGCGATTTTAATCCAGAGTTTGGAATTGTGTTAGGTACAGGACTGGGTGGTTTGGTAGAACAGATGGAAGTGCAATACGAATTGTTGTATTCAATGATTCCAGATTTTCCGATTGCAACGGTAGAATTTCATACAGGTAAATTAATTTTTGGAGAACTTGGTGGACGTAAAGTGGTAGCCATGTCGGGGCGCTTTCATTATTATGAAGGCTACAGCATGCAAGAAATCACGTTCCCCATACGTGTAATGAAAGTATTGGGAGTTCAAAAAGTATTTATTTCTAATGCAAGCGGTTGTTTAAATCCTGAATATAAAAAAGGCGATTTAATGATTATTGAAGATCACATAAACATGCAACACGCAAACCCTTTGCGTGGAAGAAACTACGATCAATTTGGTCCACGTTTCCCAGACATGAGTAGGCCATACGACCCCGAATTAATTAAAAAAGCAAAAGCAATTGCCGATGCAAATAATATTAATACACATGTGGGTGTGTATGTAAGTGTAATGGGTCCAAATTTAGAAACTCGTGCAGAATATAAGTTTTTAAGAATGATTGGCGCCGATGCCGTTGGAATGTCAACAGTACCTGAAGTTATTGTTGCAAACCACATGCAAATGCCTGTTTTTGCTATTTCTGTTATAACAGATGAGGGCTTTCCCGAAACATTAAAACCTGTATCATTAGAAGATATCATAAAAGTTGCACAATCAGCTGAGCCCAATCTTACATTTATTCTTAAAGAATTAATAACGAATCTGTAATTTAGCCGTGTGAACCGTCTTTGTTTGTTTTGCCTTTTTACCTTGTTTGCTCTCCAAATTCGAGCCTCTGCACCAGATTCGGTGCGTAAAATCCATGCATCAAACGGTGTTAAATGGTTAAAGCTTGATGATTTACATGCTGATACATTATCATTTCATTCTTTAGATACAACAGCAAATGGCTTCCAAAATTTCAATCCTATTCATACAAATGAGCAAGATAATGCACGGCTTTATTTAGGTAATTTGGGCTTAGCAACGCAATCTCTCATTTTTACAGAACCGTTAACCTGGGGATTCGATTTAGGCCGTCATTCATATTCTCCTTATTTAAAACAAATTTCCGACCTTAAATTTTACAGAACCCTCAGTCCATATACCAATTTATATTACATATGGAACCGAAGAAAAGAGCAGTATTTTAACTTAACTTTTTCACAAAACATTGGTCCGAGATTTAACTATGCTGTAAATTTCACACGTTTAGTTTCGCAAGGTGATTATAATAGGCAAGATGCCGATCATTTAAATTACGATGTAAGCATGTGGTATAATTCGAAAAATAGGAGGTACCAAGTTTTAGCAGGAATCATAAATTCTAGTTTAGTGTTGCAAGAAAATGGAGGCATCAAAAACGATTCTATATTTAGGGTTCCCTCCAATTTAAACTCTGAATTTGAACCCGTTTTTTTAAATAATGCATCTAATAGAATTACTGATAAACAATATTTTTTAAAACAAAGTGTAGCTTTTGGGCCGATGGAAGAGCTGAAACTAGATACCTTTTCCTTTATGCGTATAAAGCCTAAATATAGGTTGTATCACGAAATTAGGTTTACCAATAGATCAGACGAGTATAGAGAAACTCCGTTGGATTCTGGTGTATATGCAAATATATATATCGACTCTATCAACACTAACGATAAAATTATTGCTAAACAATTACAACAACGTGTTGGAGTGGAGCAGTATTCGGTTTCGAAAAAATCTAGCCGTCAAAATTATGCTTCCTATTATGTGAGGTTTGATTTGGTAGATTATTCGAATATGCAATTCGATTCTACCTTGAATGGAATTGCATTAGCATCCGAACGAAATTTTCAAATTAGTAAAGATATAGAGTTAAAGTATAAATTAATCAATGGCATTATTGGTGATTTCCATGACAATCGTCTTGTGCAAGTTCAGTTTAAATATTACGGAAAAAATAACTTGTCATTCTATACCTTAGAATGGACCCATAGAAACAACGCCCCGGCACTAATGTCAGAAAAATATTCTAGCAATCACCATAAATGGGAAAACGACTTCTTGAATGTGATAAACAATACTATTAAGATTAGTTATTTAAATGAAAAGTGGAAATTTAAAAGCAGTTTATCTCTCGGCAATATTAATCGCCAAGTATATTATGATAGTTTGATGATGCCGCGTCAGTTACGAAACCACAAGTACTACCAGCTCCAAATTCAAAAAGCTTTTCAGCTCGGCAAATTCCATCTATTAAATCAGATTTACATACAAGGTACAGATCAGTCGCAAATTATACGAATGCCAAAATTATTTACCTACCAAAGTTTTTATTTCCAATCAAATGTATTTAATAAGGCGATGAATATACGTGCTGGAGTTGATGTAAGATATTACACAAGTACAGCAGCCTTTAATTATGATGCAGCAAGTACACAATTTTATCTATCGAACACCAGTTTAGGCGATTACCCAATTGTCGATTTCTTTTTAACAGCAAGTTTAAAGCGAGCAGTATTAATGCTAAAAATAGACCACTTGAACCAAGGAGTAAGCAACAACGGATACTATATGGTAAACAGACATCCTTTGCCAGATAGAGCGCTGAAGGTTGGGCTTAGATGGGCGTTTTATGATTAATTGACGATTAACAATTTACAATTAATTAACAGCAAGTTTCGTTCTCGCTACCCCATACTCGCTACTCATTTCCACCACGTACATTCCTTGTTGTAGCCCACTTAACTCAACCGTATTTAATCCTTTGCCTAAATTTCTCACATCAATATACACAACACTTCCTTTTAGGTCTGTTATCTTAATACTTAATTCTGATGCTACTTCCATGTTTATGTTTACAGAAACTTTTCCATTTGCACTTGGGTTAGGGAAGAGTTTTACTTCGAGTGTATTTTTAGAAGTGTTAAGGCCAGTACTGATGGTAATAAAATCAAAGTACTCTTGCTTTTCGGTATTCTCCCAAAAATTTAACAAAGAGTTATATCTTACTTTCGCAAGCTCTATTATGTTGTTGTTACTGTCGTAAACAAGTGTCGAACTATCGGCGTTGTTTATGTTCCACTCAGAAGTTGTGGCATCGTATCTTTCGTATTTATCCAATATTTTATACCCTCTAGCATTAAATCGTTCGGTGCTACGATCCACTGCTGTCCAATTATTTGATTTGTATTCTTCATTCAGCTCTACGTTAGATCCAAAGCCATCAATAAAACTAGTGCTCATTCGGTCGCTAAATCTCCAAGTGCCAGTTGCATATACATAACCCACATAATCCGTAGATATGTTTTCATTTATATCTTTATTCGAATCGTAATTTTGCCATACTAAGTTACCGTACTTGTAAATTTTTTTAGGTATGCTAAAGTCAACCACCGCTATTACTAGTTCAATGGGCACATTGTTTACATAGTATATACTGTCTATTTCCGTGGTTTTTATCGTTCCGTTTACATTTTCAGAGAATACAATGGCAATAGCATTTTCATTTGCATCGTAAACGCGTGCTTCTTTGGAATAGAACTCATATAAACCAGTGTTTGTATTCAACAAACTATCTATGAATTCGCTAACTTTTGAACTGGTATTGTTTAATCTTTTGATGGTGTAGGAATAACCACTCATTTCCGACCATCCTCCAGGTAAATACGAATAATTTGTTATTCTTGATGTTTGTCCATTGTTAATTTTCTCTTCAGAAAATCTAGCATTCGGAATCCATACATTTGTAATAAAATTAAAAAATTCATTCGTAACTGTCATTTTCTGATAGTTGTTCTCGTACTCGTAATATATTCTTATTTGAGGCTGATACTCGCCATTGCCTAAATACAATTCGAGGTAGTAAAACAACAAATAGTTGTCGGCATCGTAGGTTAGTGTTAACCTGCTTAAGGTATCTGTTCTGTTTATATCGTATGTGTATAAACTAACTACTTTGTTATTTGCATAGGTATATTCCTCTCTCGATTCACCTTCCCAATTCATTAAACTATCAGACCAGCCATAGTTTTTCACCATGGTGGGCACTTGTTCAAAATTTTTAAATTTTTTCGTTATTTTCTCTAGTTCCGATTCTTTAAAAGCTTGTGTTCTTTTAGAATTAAACTGAAATGAATTTTGTAGATTTGAACCAGCAAATAATTGACTGCCAAAGCATAATATTGCTGCAAGGAAGGTTAGTTTCATTGAGATTTTTTTATAATAAAATAGGGCAACATATTATATTGATATTTTGTTTGAATGGTGAATTAGGTAATTCAGTAACATCAACGCTTAATTCACCATTGCCTAAATAATATTCGAAAAAATAAAATCATAAGTAGTAGTTATCGGCATCATAAGTGAGTGTAAGTATACTTATGGTGTCTGTTCTATCAATATTGAAGGTGTATAAGCTTACAATTTTATTATTAGCAAAAGTATATTCCTCTCGCGATTCACCTTCCCAGTTCATTAAAGTGTCCGACCAACCATGGTTTTTTATCATCGTGGGAACCTCTTCGAAATTTTTAAATCGCTTTGTTATTTTTTTTGAATTAACAAGTACAGGAACTCAGGTTTTCTGTTTTTTCTTTTTCGCAGCCGGAAACAATACGTTATTTAATATTAGACGATAACCAGGTGAATTTGGATGCAAGTTTAAATCAGTTGCCGGATCATTTACTAAATGTTGGTAATCTTCAGGGTCGTGCCCTCCGTAAAAAGTCCAAGTGCCTTTACCTAGTTCACCATGTATATACCTAGCTTCGTTTACAGAACTTGTTTCGCCCATAATTAATACATCAGGCTTAATTGTTTTTTTTCTGAACGCAGTAGTTTGTCCCATAAACCCCTTAACTAATTTCTCGTGGTTTTGGGTAAGCATACTCGGTACAGGATCCCATTTTGCAGAAAAATCAAACAAACTAAAGTAGTCATTTCCTTCTACCAAATTCCTTCCCTGTGTATTATCTATATCAGAGAATTCATAGTTATATGGGTTCATATCAAGTTTGTAATTTTGAAATGCAAAACCATTCGAATAGTTTAATTTTTCTTGTGCATTTACGTCGGCCCTATCACCGTCAAACATTTGATCGCATATATCTAGCCCAGCTGCAGCCAATGAAATATCGTAGCTATCGGTTCCAGAACACATTGCAAACAAAAATCCACCACCTATCGTAAACTCTTTAATTTTTTGTGCAACTGCTAATTTTAAATGTGAAACTTTCTTGTATCCTAACTTTGTGGCCATTTCTTCATTGAATCTCACATCGTTAATATACCAAGAGGCATTCCTAAAAGCTGCCCAAAATCTTCCATACTGCCCCGTAAAATCTTCGTGATGTAAATGCAACCAATCGTACTTTGGTAAAATTCCTTTTATCACCTCCTCATCGTACACAAGATCATATGGAATTTCGGCATACGTCAATACCATCGTTACGGCATCGTCCCATGGCAATTTATTCTTTGGAGAGTATACGGCAATTCTTGGAGCTTTTTCCAGTTTTACAGCATCCATATTTGTTTCTGGGTCGGCGATGCTGTTTAATATAGAAGCAACTTGTACATCAGCAATGATTTCATAAGATATGCCTCTTATTCTACATTCCGTTTCAATTGTATTTACATGTGGAATTAAAAAACTACCGCCTCTGTAATTTAACAACCATTGCATCGATAAATCTTGCTTCAAAACCCAGTAGGCTAAACCATATGATTTTAGATGATTTTTCTGGCTTTCATCCATCGGGATTAAGATGGATGAAGAAAAACCGATTGTTGTACTAATAAGTAAAATAAAAATTATCGTAATCCTTTTCATATTCAAATCAAATTTAAGCTTTTAAGCTTAAAAAATTCACAATATTTTTTCTCAGATAACGGTAATTAAGGATTACTATTATGCTCGAATATTTCAATCGAACTTAGTACATTCATACAATATTATTATCTTTGTTTCCCATCAAAAAAAACAAGTAATGAAAAAAGCAAT
>JBILKW010000160.1:0-5276 GCA_044376465.1 Sphingobacteriales bacterium
AAATACTACTCGTTTTTGGCACTTGCAATAGAAAAATCAATATTTATTCGGTTTTACCATAGATTTACTTAATAAAATACTGCGTAGCCTTTAAATTGAGGGGAAAATTTTAGAGTAGGCAAGGGGGTTTTGATGTGGTTAAGTGTTTTGGATAAAAACCGTACATAACCGTTTCTTTGTGGTAGTATTTTACGCCAATCTAAATCAAGAGACAAGTAATATTCATAACTTCCAGTGCCGAATACATCATAACTTTGTTGTCCATTATAATAGGAATTCAATTTTTCATCGACTCCCATACCCAGTGCAATGGTTAAAAAATCGGGCCAGAATTTTTCTACTTTTGAACCTTCCCTCATCCAATCATTTACAGCCATAGATACCCAATACGTTTGGTTCATGTAATCACCGTCATAGCTTGCAAAGGGGTATTCACGAAAATAATAGTCGTGTTTTTTATAATAACTCATTTTGAATTCAATAGCATCAACTGCTTTGATCCTAGACTTCATGAAATGAACGAATGCTCCTGCAGATCCTGCAGCAACATCACCCACACTAAATCCGTAATCGGGTGCATACCCATCTTTTATCTCTATAAATCCTTGTACCAGAGCAGAAAACACTAAACTGTACGTAGCCGCTTGCTTTTCCTTCATGCCCGTCCACTCTAGTTGCCCTTGCAATAGCTCAGCCGTAATATTTCCACCTAAAAAATGACCTAATTTATCAATGTTTTTAGCATACCGATAGTCGATATCATGGTCTATATGAAAATCAACGGTATTATTTTTCCACCAAATATTATTTAAGTGGTAATAGGTTACACCTAAAGAAGAAGCTGTAGTACCAACAGCCGTTAGTAATTTCCAAGTAACAACGCCTACATTTGAATCGACTTTTGTAGTGTTTATATTTTTTGAGGATAAAGAAGGGGCTGCAACTTGCGCAGATAAAGCATTACTAAAACCAATATACAATAAGAATAAAACTAGGTAGTTTTTCAAAACTTAAGTTTATATGATAAAATACTTTAAAGTTTGTAATTAAGCATTATTCAAAATAATTCACTCCTTTAAAACCACCATCCTTTAAATACTGATCTTTCTTCATTAAAAGCAAATCAGATAATACCATTTCAGATACTAAGCTTTGTAAATCATACTTAGGTTTCCAGTTTAATTTAGTTTGAGCCTTTGTTGGGTCGCCAATTAACAAATCTACCTCCGTAGGTCTGTAATATTTAGGATCTACTAATATTAAGGTCTGACCGAATTTTAAGGTATCTGGGTTTAAGCCCAATGATTTCATTTTTTCGGTATCCATATCAATTACAACTCCTCTCTCTGCTTCCGCTTTGCCAGAGAATTCTAATTCTATACCCAATTCAGCAAAAGCCATTTTCACGAATTCTCTAACTGCGGTAGTTTTGCCCGTTGCTACCACATAATCTTCTGCTTGTTCTTGTTGAAGCATTAAATACATGGCTTCTATATAATCTTTGGCATGGCCCCAATCGCGTTGTGCATCTAGGTTTCCGAGGTATAATTTATCTTGCAAGCCCAAAGCAATACGTGCTGCTGCTCTTGTAATTTTACGCGTAACAAAAGTTTCACCTCTAACCGGACTTTCATGGTTAAACAAAATTCCGTTACATGCATACATCCCATAAGCCTCTCTATAATTTACTGTTATCCAATATCCATACATTTTAGCCACTGCATAAGGCGAACGAGGATAAAAAGGGGTACGTTCTGATTGTGGCACTTCTTGAACTAGGCCATATAATTCTGATGTACTTGCTTGGTAAAATTTAGTTTTTTTAGTGAGTCCTAAAATCCTGATGGCTTCTAAAATTCTTAAGGTTCCAATACCATCGGCGTTAGCAGTATATTCTGGTGTATCAAAACTCACCTTTACATGACTCATAGCCGCTAAATTATAAATCTCGTCGGGTTGTATTTCTTGTATAATTCTGATGAGGTTTGTGGAATCTGTTAAATCACCATAGTGCAATTTAAAATTCAATTGCCCTTCGTGTTGGTCTTGGTAAAGATGGTCTATTCTTTCAGTGTTAAAAGAAGAGCTACGACGTTTAATACCGTGAACAAAATAGCCTTTCTTCAATAGAAATTCTGCCAAATATGCCCCGTCTTGTCCGGTTACACCTGTAATTAATGCTACTTTCAATACTATTTACTATTTAAAAAGTTCTTTAAATCAATAATGTTTTTTATTTGATTTGATACTGCACTTACACTGTGTGCAATTTGCAAACTTACCCAATCTAATAAATAAACAGTATCGTAAATATGACTCATATTAGCTGCTTTGGTTTCCATTTCAAAAATAACAGAGCCATATGAGTTTAATAATTCTTTAATAAAATGAAATCGTAAATTAATACGAGGATTTGATCCAGAATTTAACATAATGTAGTTCGAATCCCATTTTTCATAATACGTTTCAATTACGTTATGGTTGGCTTCTGGAATAACCACTACAAAGGCTTCTAACTTTGCATTTTCTTGCACTTGTTGCGCAAAACGAATCGCGATGGCTTCCATATCCGGAGAAGCAATTATTACATATTTATTTTTAATGGTTTCGCTGAAGTGATTTTTGATGCTTAACGATCGTCGTTTATAATCGTCGACATTATTTACTAAAGCTTTAATAGATTCCAAATCTGTTGCTTCATTTAAGCCTAATAATTCAGAAAAAATTAAAAATAAATAGGTAATAGGATATCCAAATGCCACGCGTGGTTGGTAACCACCTACGGCATTGTAAACTTGAGTTCCATCGTTGTTTGCTAATTCAGCAATTTTACCACCCACCGTAAGCACCAATTTAGTAGCACCTTTGTTAGTCGCATCGTTGTATGCACTTATGGTTTCCTCCGTATTGCCCGAATACGAACATAAAATTACAAGCGTTTTATTGTTTACGAATTTTGGCAATTGGTAATCGGAAACTGCTTCTATTGGAATGTTAATTTTATCAGCATAATAACTTTTAATAATTCTACCCGATATCCCCGATCCGCCTAATCCACTAATTACAATGTGATTAAAATCACTAAGCTTTTTACCATGCGATTTGTAGTTATTAATCGCATAATCAATTTGATCAGAAAATTGTGCTAATTCTGGACCTAAATAATTCATCTTTTCTCCTTTTTTTAGCCTCACCCCAACCCCTCTCCGAGGGAGAGGGGCTAGAGCCAGATTGTTAGTAATAATTGAGCCTTTCCCTAATTCGTGTCTTTAATCGAATTGCTATGTTTGGGGGTCGACCTCGTAAATTCGTTAATTCGTTAGTTCGCTAATTCGCAATAGGTACTGTCCGTAGCCGCTTTTTACCAGCGGTTCGGCCAATTTTCTTAATTGCTCCTTATTTATATATCCCATTCTATATGCCACTTCCTCTATACATCCAATTTTTAAATCTTGACGCTCTTCAATCACCTGTACAAATTGTCCGGCTTGCATAAGCGAAGCAAACGTGCCCGTATCTAACCAAGCGGTGCCTCTGTTTAAGATGCTTACCTTCAATTTACCTTGTTCTAAATATACCTTATTAACGTCGGTTATCTCGTATTCGCCTCTTGGACTAGGTTTGATATTTTTTGCGATTTCTACTACAGTGTTATCATAAAAATATAAACCTGGTACTGCATAGTTCGATTTAGGCTTCGAGGGTTTTTCTTCTATCGATTTAGCATTTAAACGTTCGTCGAATTCTACCACACCGTAACGCTCTGGATCGGCAACATGGTATGCATACACAACTCCTCCATCCGGATTATTATTTTTTTGTAATAACTCAGATAATCCTGAACCATAAAAAATATTATCACCTAAAATTAAGGCTACCTTTTCTTTTCCAATAAATTCTTCGCCAATTACAAACGCTTGAGCTAAACCATTGGGTTGCTCTTGCACTTTGTATGAAAACTTACAACCTAGTGAACTTCCATCTCCTAGAAGTCTTTCGAAATTGGGTAAATCTTGTGGGGTTGAAATAATTAATATTTCGCGGATGCCAGCCATCATTAGGCACGACAATGGATAATAAATCATGGGCTTATCATAAACAGGCATCATTTGCTTGCTCATGGCCAATGTTAATGGATGTAATCGGGTACCAGAACCACCTGCTAAAATTATCCCTTTCATTATAAACAATTAATGAACGAAAATAAGGAAAATTATGAAGAATGTAAGGCTATACATTTACGAATTTCTGTACTTCGAAACTTGCTCATACCAATCTAAGCCGTATTTGCGTACAAGTGGTTCTTTTAAAAATTCGAAAACCGAAACTTTATGCTCTTTTCCGAAAGTACAGGCATCGCTACAAATACTCCAACGATCATAGTTTAACGCTTCGTAATCAGGGTATTTAGAAATTCTAATTGGGTACAAATGGCAAGATATTGGCTTTTTCCAGCTTATTACCCCGTCGTTATACGCTTTTTCAAAAGCACATTGGGTCATGCCGTTTTCAAAAACCACATAGGCACATTCTTTATCACCATCTACACATGGAGTAGTATAATCACCTTCAAAATCTAAGGACCATTTGCCTTGTTCTTCTATAGCTTTTAGTCCTTTTGCATTTAAGTAAGGCTTTACTTTTTCGAATACCTCTTCTATTATGCCCAGCTCTTCTTCTTCTAATGGCGCACCCGAATCACCTTCTACACAACAAGCACCTTTACATTTATCAAGGTTGCAAATAAATTGTTCTGTAAAAAGCTCGTCGGAAAGTATAGTATTTTCGTGGGGGATCATTAATTATCTGGATGAGGTGATAGGGTTCTTTAAGCCTTGGTATTTTTGCAATTCGAGGACCACCGAACCTATTAAAATTTCCACTTCAACTTTTACAGGAATTCTGTTGGCATCATTGGTAATCCACATATACATACGGCTATCTTTTTTAAACACTCTACCGGGCTGTAATGCTGGGCTAAATTTTATACATTCAAATTTTCCACTTTCGGTACTTATAGTTTCCTTGCCTAGGTACTCAATATCTAACGGATAAATCCCATCGTCCAAAAAATATTTCATTTTAATAATTTCACCCACTTTTACATCTTTTAGATCTAAACACCTGGCAAAATAGTACATCGATAATATGTCGAAGGTTACGTCTCCAGAGCTAAAAGTGCCCTTAGAGGCAATTATTTTATTTCCTTTTTGATCGAAATTGGCATAGCTATCTCTTTTGTATTTCCCTTCACGAACGCTTTCTGTGAACTGCAT
>JBILKW010000038.1:0-15435 GCA_044376465.1 Sphingobacteriales bacterium
TCTCTGGTATAGAAGCTGCATTGAAGCTTGATACTCCAGAGCGCAAAACAAAAATATTTACGTCAGAAGTTCGCACTAAAGGAATTGCATCTGACACTAAACCAATTGGAGCTGTGTCAACCAAGACATAATCAAATTGCTCCTTTAACTCAGTAACTAACTGCCGCATTCTTTCTGAATATAATAATTCGGAAGGGTTTGGAGGCATTGGGCCAGCGGGTATAAAAAATAAATTTTCTACGTGTGTTTCGTGAATTATTTTGCTAACATCACATTGACCTGTGAGGTAGGAGGTTAATCCCCAATCATTTTTCAAACGGAATGTATGGTGTAATTTTGACTTTCTCAAATCTCCATCAATAACTACAACCTTCTTGTTGATTAAAGACAATGTACTTGCAAGATTGATCACCATGAATGATTTTCCTTCTCCAGAAACTTCTGAGGTTATACAAATCATTTTACTTTTAATATCGCTTGCAATAAAACTCAAATTTGTTCTTACAGATCGTACTGATTCAGAGAATATAGATTTAGGATTACTTAAACTTAAAATCTGACTAGAGTTTTTATCAATACTACCTGGGAATGTTCTTATTACTCCAAGAATAGGCACATTAGTAATTGTCTCTACTGTTTCTTTATCGTAAATTCGTTGATTTAATAAACGCGCTAGTAATATAAGAGTTATTCCAATTAGCAAACTAATTATAATTGCTGTAAAGTATACCGTTTGTGAGTTTGGCGCAACAATACCAAAACTTGGAATCGCATCATCAATTACATTTGAAGATGGCATTATAGCAGATTTAGCAATAGAAGCTTCTAATCTTTTCTCTTGTAAATACGAATATACTTTTTGATTAATTTCGAAATCACGATTTAAGTTTATCAAATCACGTTCGGCCGATGGTATCGACTTTAGTTCCTCTTTTGCAGTAACTAATTGTTTCTCTATAAAATTAACCGTTCTATTATTACGATCTCGAGCAGATTTGATGTTTAATGTAATTGCACGTTTTGCCTCTTCAATTTGTCTATCAATTTCTTGTATGGGCGCAGAATTATCGGCATATAATGATTGTTTTTTTATTCTTTCATTGAGTAAAGTATTCATTTGATTGACTAATTCACTCATTAGTTTATCTTCAGAGCCCTCTATCGAGAAATTCAACGTAATTGTTTCTTTATTAGCTTTTACTTGTTCTTCAAGTAAATCAATTGCGATGCTCTGAATGTTAATGATATTTTTTTGAACATCTAAATCTCTCAATTTTTGATAAGCAATCGTTTTATTATCCTCAATATTTAAAATGCTATTTCCAACTTTATATTGTTCTAGTAATTGCTCTGCATCTTTTACTTTGCTTGATAGTTTTTCAAGCTGAGCATCAATAAATTCAATAGTTTGAGCGGCGGCAATACCTTTTTGATGTCTATCAAAAATTCTATACTCTCCAATAATAGCATTTAATGCATCGGCAGCAAAAATTGGGTTTGTATCTTTATAGGTAAGAGACATGATGTTTATCCCTTTTGCGACTTCACGTACATTTAAACCACTCATCAACCTATTCATCAGATTGTTTGGATGATTAAAGTAAAATAAAAAATCGTCTTTATCTGTTCCTGGTAATAATGACCTTAATACCCTCATTTTATTTTTACCAAAAACAATATCTTGTCCATAAAACACTTCTTCATTTGAGACGAGTGTTCCATTTAATGTTTGTATTAAGCGAAATTTTAATTTATTAATCTGAGAAAATGTAAAGCTATAATTGAAAATAGAACTACTGTCTTTGTCTATAACTTCTATTTCAAAAGGTTGATTTGGATACGTTTCTGTTTCTAAGATTCTTCCTTTTCTGAAAAAAGAATACTGATAATTTAAATAAGATGCAGCAAGCGTTAATAGAGTTCTAGACTGAATTACATAGGTTTCTGATTGAATTTTATCTTTTCTATCGTAATAACTGTTGATGTTTATTAATTCAGATATCTCAGTTTTTTTATCATCATATTTTAGCAATGCTGACGTTTCGTATACCGCAGGAGTAAATCGAAGGTAAAGGAATGCCCAAACAATGCCTATGAGCAAACATCCTACAATCCAATACCATCGACTTAAAATAATTCGAAAGATTCGATTATAATCTATCTCTTGAGAATGGTTTTTGAATGAGTCTGAATTTTGTTGTTGAGTCATTAAATTATTTTGCCAATGTTGCGACTATTGCTATTGAATTAACAACTAAGAGCAATGGCTGTAGCATCGTGCCAACGGCAGTAACTGGATCTGAAATCTCATATACTCGCATTGGATCTACAATTACAATGTCATTATCTTGAATCATTAACTCACTATAATGCAATATACCAACTTTTCTTAAATCTACTATGATTATTTGTGGACTTGAAGGATCCCCACGAATAATTCTGATTGATTTTTTCTTAGCTCTACTCGTTAAGCCACCTGCTTCAGAAATTAAATCAATCAAAGAAATATTATCTCTATCAATTAAAAATTTCCCTTGACGGCCAACTTCACCAAAAATATTTACTTTAATACTCACGATAGAAACTTCAATTAATGGGTTGTTCAAGATCGTAGAATATAGTTTTTCGAGTTTTTTTGACGCCTCTTCTCTGGTTAATCCAGAGATTTGAACTTTACCTACCAAAGGCATGTTCGCAAACCCATTTATATCCACTACGTATCCTGCTTCAATTGCTGGATTTGCATCAAGATTAAAGGTGCTTTTTGTTAAGTCGTAATTGTTGAGAAATTTAACCGCTATTCGGTCTCCTGACTTTATTTTATGACTGTAAGTATTTTCAAAACTATCCTTTTTGTTAACTACAAATACTTCTGGCACGCTCGTAGGTGCATCGTTCATAATTAACATCCTGTTTGATTTCTTCGTGCTGCAAGAACTTAATAAAGAAAGTAATGCAACTACTAACGCGATAATTTTTAAAGATTTCATTGTTTACAAGATATTAAATATCAATTAGTACGATTAAAATAATAGGTTTGGGTATTTCTAATTTTAACACGCGCCCCCAAATAGATTATCAAAATCAATTTAATATCAAAAATAATAAATTTTACCTACAATTTCTTATTTAAGTGATAATACCCGATGAATCCCTATCACTTGGTTATTAATCACCAAGAACAATAGATTCATCACCTGGTTTATAGTTAAGATATGTAACAATGAATTGCAACATTTCATCTTTAGTGCTCATACTTCCTTCTTTTTCTCCTACCCAGCGCGGTGGATTAAATGGGTTGTGAGGGTTATTCCTGGTATTATCAAACGTAGCTTTTACATATATAGTTGACCCCTTTGGCAACACTTGCATCTTTTTAAAGGTATAAAAATATTGCCATCTGAAATCCCATTTATCAATTTTAATTAGGGGTATATTCTGTCCATCAGGTGTTAAAGCATAAGCGATAAATGATTTCCCTAATAAATGCATGTGAGGATTTATTGTAACTATTGAAATATCATTTTGAACCGTATATTTAGTGGTAAATGTTTTTATTGAGTCAGGCGGAATCATTAAGGTTGGTTCAATTTTAGAAAGCCCGTATGTGCCTAGTTGAAATTCACCAAATCTTCTCTCTGGTGGGATATCTGTGAAAAATACATTAAAATACGACTCGTCTAGTTCATCTCTTGAAGTAGGCCCATAATGAATATCATTCAGCAAAATATGCCCTTTCTTTTTCATGGTAAATCCGCCAATACCTTCTGGGTAAACAGGAGGCACCACTCCTGGCAAATAATTTGTAGCCGAAGGTATTCGAAGGGGGAAACTCCCATCATCATTTAATACATCGAGCTTTTTCCATACTTCTTTGGGATTTATTTCATAGTTATTAACATAAAATTCTCCTGAATTTAAGCTCTTTTTGCTGCCTTCATTATATACAATTAAATACCCATTTACATGATGCACCCTTTTTCGATTACCTGGAACATACTCTATTACTTTCACATATTTATCTTCCGGAATTTCATAGGGCACTTTCATGATCACATAATGATCTTTATTATTGCCTTCTATTTTGTATGCCTTAGGGAATTTAATTATCAAATCAGGCTTCCCAATTTGCGAACCGCTCGGATAAACAGGCACGTCTTTTTTAAGATCGGATGGACCTTCTATCGCCCCTTGTTCTACCCATCTTTTAATCCATAACTTTTCTTTTTCTGTTAAATACAATTCACCTACAAACGACGAATAATTTCTGTCTGCAGGCCATGGTGGCATGTAACCAGAGTGGGTAACTTTTACAATTGTTTTCTTTCTTCTGTAAACATCTTTGTAAGATAATAAACTAAATGGGCCAGATTCACCAGGCCTATGGCAGCTTGCACATTTTGTATAAATTATTTCTGAAATGTGTTCATTGAAGTTTAACTCTTTAGGAATATCAACAACTGAAATATTTTTACCCTTCATTTTCTCTTCTACATTTCCACAAGAAGATAAAATAATGGTTAGTATAAATATATTTATTGCTCTATAAAACATCCTACCGCTTTCGTTTTGGTTATCTCAATTTTTTCGTTTTCGATTATGCTTTTTATTGCTATTTCAGCAAAATTCATATCGGCTTCTTGCCTTATGATATCATTATCTAAGGCCTTATTATCTATAGCACCTTGATACAAAATTACCATATTTTCATTTACTAAAAAATATTCGGGGGTTATACTAGCATTCAATAATTTTGTTAAATAGTAATTTGTATCCATTACCATTCTGAATTTGACATTAAATACATTTTTAAACTCTTCTATCTCTTGTATAGAATATAAATTTCCGGGTATAATTATAGTTGTTGAATATTTATGTTTAGAATACAATGAATCTAACCTATTTAATTCTAAAAGTGAAGCTTCGCTTAATGGGCAACCTGGCGCTAAAAAAATGAGAGAATTCATTTTATATTGATGTAATTCGGCCATTTGCACTGAACCATCAAGAGTCTGAAAGCTCTTTTTTTGCTCATTTTTTTGCTTACATGAAAATAAAATAGGTAAAATAAATAGTAACGAAAAAAGAGGTAAATTTTTCATTTTAACTTATCATTATTTATATGACGAGTTGCATCTCTATTGGTTTTTTTATCAATATTTTTTTGTAAAGCTTCTTCAAGATTAACTCCCGTTTGGTTTGCCAAGCAAATTAATACAAATAAAACATCTGCTAATTCGTCTGCGAGATCTTTATTTTTATCTGAGTCTTTAAAAGATTGCTCACCATATTTTCTGGCAATAATACGAGCAACTTCTCCCACCTCTTCTGTTAACATAGCCATGTTAGTTAGCTCGCTAAAATACCTTACACCAGTTGTATTTATCCACTGATCTACTATTTCCTGTGCTTCAGAAATTTTCATTTTAATGTCGTTCTTTATCTTTAGTATCCATTATGATGGTAACCGGACCATCATTTAATAAACTCACTTTCATATTTGCTCCAAACTCTCCACTCTGTATGTCTTTGTTCAATAAATGACCAAGTTCCACTTTCATTTTTTCATATAATTCATTCGCATGCTCAGGCTTTGCGGCATTTATAAATGAAGGCCTGTTCCCTTTTTGGGTTAAAGCAAACAAAGTAAACTGACTAATTAATAGCACCTCTGCATTTAAGTCTTTTAAAGCCAAATTCATTAAACCTTTCTCATCAGAAAAAATTCTAAGGTTGCATATTTTTTGCGAAAGCCAAGTTACATCTTCTAATGTATCTGCTTCCTCTACTCCTAAAAATACTAAAAGTCCAACACTTATCTGAGCTTTTATCCGATTGTTAATTTCTACTTTTGCGTTAGTTACACGCTGTATAACTGCCCTCATTAATTATGGAAGTAATGTTTTGAAACTTGCGTACTGTGCATCAAACGACCCATTTCCGACACACCCATTGTCTATTTTTTGCTGATTTATACTTTCAACTCTATTAGCCGGAGATGGATGTGTACTAAAGAAACTTGCTAATCTGTTTTCAGTATACCCATCGTCGATCATTTTCTGGAAAAAGCCTGCGGCTCCTGCAGCATTATATGGTGTAGGGCACAAATATTTAACAGAATATTCATCAGCCTCCGACTCATGGTCGCGGCTATTTTTTAATAAATAAATTCCTGAAGCTATTTGTTGTAAAGTAGAATTATCGTTTCCTAATAAAACATTGAGTAATGTACCTAAACCATATTGAGTTTGCATAGATCTACTGGTATGGCGCCTATCCGCATGAGCCATTTCATGGCCAATTACTCCTGCTAATTCATCTTTGGAATCTAGGTATTTAATTAAACCAGTATAAACATAAATATATCCGCCAGGTGTACAAAAAGCATTTAATGTTGTGTCATTTTTTATAATTCTTAATCTCCACTCAAATTCATCTTTATAAACTATTTTGCCAGAGTTTAAAATTTCATTTCTAATACCATATATAAACTGGTAAGCGGCTACATTACTTGCAGAGTCTAGAATTGGGTACTGAGCACTATTGGCACCTTCAATTTCTACAACAACTTGTTTGCCGAGTTTTATATCGTCAGCGATGCTAAACAATGGTACAAATGGGGCATCTTTTTTACATGAGTAAAAAAAAATACTTAACCAAAGTGGTAAATAAATTAAATAAATTTTGGAGCGCATAAATTTTAAATATGATTTAGGTAATGGAGTATTTTGTTAAGACCTATTGTCTTCATTTGCTAATATACTCAAATAACTTTCATATCTAATTAAGGATATTTTATTTTCATCGACTGCTTTTTTTATGGCGCATCCAGGTTCGTTCTCATGGCTACAATTATTAAATCGACATTGATTCAACAAATCTCTCATTTCGGGGAAATAATGAGATATTTCTATTTTTTCTAATTGAACAATACCCAACTCTCTAATTCCGGGGCTATCAATAATAAAGCCTCCCGAGGGAATTCGATGCATTTCGGCAAAAGTGGTGGTATGCACCCCTTTTGAAGAAGCTTCAGAAACTGCTGTAGTTCTAAGTTTAATGCCTGGTATAATTTGATTAACAAGGGTAGATTTCCCGACGCCAGAATGCCCTGAGAAAAGGGATGTTTTATGTTTACATAGCTCTAATAATTCAGGAATTCCATCACCATTAAGTGCAGATACCAATAAAACCGGATAGCCAATGCTCTCATACATATCCTTCACCTCTTGCAAATAGGCTAAATCATCTGGTTCATAGATATCAATTTTATTGAAAACTAAGATGGTAGGAATGTGATAAGCTTCTGAGGTAACTAGAAAACGATCAATAAAACCAAAAGATGTACGTGGCTTAGCGAACGTAATCACTAAAAATGCTTGATCAATATTTGATGCAATAATTTGTGTTTGTTTTGATAAGTTGATGGATCTTCGAATAATGTAATTGTCTCGTTCAAAGAGCTTCACAATTAGACCATGTTTTACCTCCGCATCTTCAACTTCTATTTCCACACGGTCGCCAACAGCTACTGGGTTAGTAGATTTTATTTCTTGCATTCTAAATTTACCCAATATCCTACACTCCCATACTTCCTCATTTTCGAGTAATACTGAGTACCAACTTCCTGTAGATTTAATTACTATTCCTTTCATTAAAATACGGCCTTTGCAATTTGATAAGTTGGGTTTGCATTTCCCATAGTATAATAATGCAACACAGGTGCACCTGCTTTAATCAACCCTTTAGATTGTTCTATTAACCACTCAACGCCCACTTGTTTTACTTCTTGTTCATTTTTACATTTATTAACCGCTTCACTAAGTTCCTCTGGCAAATCTATGTGAAATAATTTAGGTAATGCAATTAGTTGTTTAGAATTAGTGATAGGCTTGAGTCCAGGTATAATGGGTACATTGATACCATTAGCTCTACATGTTTTCACAAAATCTATGTATTTCTGATTATCAAAGAACATTTGAGTTACTATAAATTCAGCCCCCAGTTCTACTTTATGTTTTAGGTATTTTAAATCTGATTTCATATTCGGCGCTTCGAAATGTTTCTCCGGATATCCTGCTACTCCTATACAAAAATCAGTTCCAGAATCGATATCAATATCATCATGTAAATACACACCTTTGTTCATATTAGATACCTGACTGAGTAATTCACTTGCATAGGCGTGCCCACCTGGAGTTGGTATAAATTGCGTTTCTGCTTTTCTTGAGTCGCCTCTTAACACTAACACATTGTCAATTCCTAGAAAGTTAAGCTCTATTAGTGCATTTTCAGTTTCTTCTTTTGTAAAGCCACCACATATTAAATGTGGTACAGCATCTACTTTATATCTGTGCATAATAGCAGCGCAAATAGCAACTGTTCCTGGCCTTTTTTTGTATGATACTTTCTCTAATAATCCATTCGCTCTTTCCTTATAAATAAAGTCTTCACGATGATAGGTTACATCAATAAATGGAGGTTCAAATTCCATTAATGGATCTATAGTATCGAAAATTTGTTGTATGCCTTTCCCTTTTAACGGAGGTAATAATTCAAAAGAAAATAGGGTCTTCTTTGCTTTGTTAATATGTTCTATAACTTTCATTTCAATTTATTTTTTAGTATGATAAATTAGGTGTTAACCAACGCTCAATTTCTTCGACGCTTAAGCCTTTACGCTTTGCATAATCAATTACTTGATCTTTGCCAATTTTACCCAGTCCAAAATAATTAGATTCTTTATGTGCAAAATAGTACCCACTTACTGCAGCTGTTGGATACATGGCAAAATTTTCAGTGAGATGTAAACCAATTTCTTTTTCAGCGTTTAAAATTTTAAAGATAGTTTTCTTCTCGGTATGGTCGGGGCATGCCGGGTAACCAGGTGCAGGTCTAATTCCTTGGTACTTTTCTTTTATTAGATCATCATTTGTTAATTTCTCATTATTTGCATATGCCCAATACTCTTTGCGTACCAACTCATGCAGTTTTTCTGCAAATGCTTCCGCCAATCTATCAGCAATTGCTTTTGCCATAATAGAATTATAATCGTCGAGGTTTGCTTCGTATGCAGCCACTACTTCATCTAAGCCAATACCAGCAGTTACTGCAAACATTCCTACGTAATCTTTTAATTCTGTGCTTTTAGGTGCCACAAAATCTGCTAGAGCTAAATAATTTTGTCCATCTACTTTTTCTGCTTGTTGCCTCAACGTAAATAGCTGTTCGTACACATGTGTTCTGCTTTCATCTGCATATAACTCTATATCATCAGCAATACTGTTTGCTGGATAAAAACCAAACACTCCTGATGCCTTTATTTTTTTATTAGTTACAAAATCGTTTAACATGCTTTGTGCATCTTTAAATAATTTTGTTGCTTCCACTCCTACTACTTCATCTTGTAAAATTTTAGGGTAAGATCCTCTCAATTCCCAAGTATGGAAGAAAGGAGACCAATCTATATAATCTACTAACTCTTCCAATGGAAAATCAACGAGTGTTTTATTTCCAATAAATGCAGGTTTATATACGGTACTATCAGAAAAAGTTGATTTTTGCTTTTTGCTTCTCGCATCTGCAATAGAAATTATTTTTTTCTCAGCACTTCTCTTTAAGTACTGCTCACGAGTATTTTCATAATCCTCCGCTATTTCTTTTTTATAATTTTCAGCTATTTCTTCGTTCAATAAATTACTTGTAACACCAACACTTCGTGATGCATCTAATACATGTACAACTGCTCCATCATAATGTGGATCAATTTTTACTACTGTATGTATTCTAGATGTAGTAGCGCCTCCGATTAATAAGGGGATATTCATTTTCTCACGTTGCATTTCTTTGGCTACGTGTACCATTTCATCAAGTGATGGAGTAATTAATCCACTTAAGCCAATAACATCTACCTTGTGTTTTTTAGCTTCCTCAATAATTTTTGAAGCAGGAACCATCACTCCTAAATCTATCACTTCAAAATTATTACATGCCAACACCACCCCTACAATATTTTTACCAATGTCATGCACATCGCCTTTTACGGTAGCCATTAATACTTTACCCTGACTAGAATTTTGTGAAAGTGTAGGATTATTTCTTTTTTCATCTTCAATATAAGGCAATAAATAAGCAACTGCTTTTTTCATTACTCTCGCACTTTTTACAACTTGAGGCAAAAACATTTTTCCTGCACCAAACAAATCCCCTACAATATTCATCCCATCCATTAATGGCCCTTCTATTACATGCAGAGGTCTGTCGTATTTTTGTCGTGCTTCTTCCACATCATCATCCAAGAAATCTATAATTCCTTTAATTAGGGAGTGAGATAAGCGTGATTCTACAGGGGCTTTACGCCACTCTAATTCTTCTTTTATTTGGCCTTCTTTCCCTTTGCCTTTTACTTGTTCAGCAAAGCTTATCAATCGTTCTGTAGCATCCTCTCTTCTGTTCAATAAAACATCTTCTACTAATTCTAGCAAGTCTTTTGGGATTTCTTCGTATACCTCTAACATACCAGCATTTACAATACCCATATCTAAACCAGCACGAATTGCATGGTATAAAAACACGGAATGCATAGCTTCACGAACCACGTTATTTCCTCTAAAAGAAAACGAAATATTACTTACTCCTCCACTAACTTTTGCATATGGTAAATTTTCTTTTATCCATTTTGTTGCCTTTATAAAATCAACTGCATAATTATTATGTTCTTCTAAACCGGTGGCAACAGTTAAAATGTTTGGATCAAAAATAATGTCTTGTGCGGGGAAGTTTACCTTGTTAACTAAGATGTCGTACGAGCGTTTACAAATTTCAATTCTACGCTCATAAGAATCTGCTTGACCTTGCTCATCAAATGCCATGACAACTGTAGCAGCGCCGTAACTTTTAATTTTTTCAGCGTATTCTATAAATTTCTCTTCACCTTCTTTTAGTGAAATTGAATTTACGATGGCTTTGCCTTGTATACATTGCAAACCTGCTTCGATAACCGACCATTTAGAGGAGTCGACCATGATAGGTAGTTTTGCAATATCAGGTTCTGCTGCTACTAGATTTAAAAATTTAACCATTGCCGCTTCAGAATCTATCATCCCTTCATCCATATTGATGTCGATGATTTGAGCACCGCCCTCTACCTGCTGACGAGCAACTGAAAGTGCACCATCAAAATCGCCTGCTAAAATTAATTTAGAGAATTTTGGAGAACCAGTAATATTGGTACGTTCACCAATGTTTATAAAATTTAATTCTGGAGTTATTACCAATGGCTCTAATCCGCTTAAACGAGTATATGGTTTTGGGGCATTAGGTACTCTAGGTTTCACACCTTTAGCTAGTTCTGCAATTTTTCTGATATGGTCTGGAGTAGTACCACAACATCCTCCTACAATATTTAAGAATCCGTGCTCAATAAAATCATGTATGTGCACACCCATGTCTTCTGGACTCTCATCATATTGTCCGAATTCATTTGGCAAACCGGCGTTTGGGTATGCACTCACATATGAGCCAGATTTTTTTGCCATTTCTTCAATGTAAGGACGCATATCCTTTGCACCTAATGCACAATTTAAGCCTACACTTAATAATTCAGCATGAGTTAAAGAATTTAAAAAAGCTTCGGTTGTTTGTCCAGAAAGCGTGCGTCCGCTTGCATCTGTAATTGTGCCCGAAACCATAACAGGTATTTTTTTACCTAATTCTTTTGCTAATTGATTTAATGCAAATAAACCAGCTTTTGCGTTTAGGGTATCGGTAATTGTTTCAATCAATATCAAATCAACTCCGCCATCTAGTAAGCCTCTAAATTGTTCGGTGTAGGCTTTAACTAAATCGGCGTATGTCATAGTCCTAAAACCCGGATCGTTCACATCTGGCGATAAGGAAAGTAAACGTGTGGTAGGACCAACAGAACCAGCAACAAATCTAGGTTTATCAGGAGTTAAGGTATTATAAAAATCGGCAGCTCTACGTGCAATTCTTGCACCTTCAAGATTTAATTCATAAACCAATTCTTGCATGTCATAATCGGCCATTGAAATGGAATTAGAGCTAAACGTATTTGTTTCGATTATATCCGAACCTGCTTCTAAATATTCTTTATGTATTGCTTCAATTACATCTGGGCGAGTGATGTTTAAAAGATCGTTATTCCCCTTTAAATCTTTTGAGTGATTTTTAAAGCGCTCTGCTCTAAAATCTTGCTCATGCAGGTTAAAACGTTGTATCATGGTGCCCATAGCACCATCTAATACGAGAATCCTCTGACTTAATATCTCATTAATATTCATTAACACAAGCTTTTATAGGTTATTTACTGCTTGCTTATCCGAAAAATCAGAGATTTTATCTTCTTATCATTCCCCTTTCAGGTAGATTTTAGCACCTTGTTAGCACAGGTTGCTAAGACTTCGTAGGGTCTATTCCCTCCGTCTTTCTTGATAAGCAGTGCAAAAATAAGGAATCCTTTGCCTAAAAACAAATAAATAAAGACACAACACTTAATAATAAGTTAACATTAGATTAACATATTTGTATGAACTAGCAATATGAATCAACACTTAAAGATTTTATTGATAATTGCCACATGGAGCCTTATTTCGGGCTGTTTTGGAGATTATGAAGATCGAATTAGAATTGATGGATCAAGCACATTATTTCCATTGAGCGAAGCAGTTGCTGAAGATTTTAGAAAAGTACACCCTAATATTAAAATTACGGTGGGAGTCTCGGGTACCAGCGGAGGCATCAGAAAATTTTTAAGAAATGAAATTGATATTGCCGATGCATCTAGGAAAATGAACAATTTAGAAATTGAGGAGTGTTTAAAAAATAATATATCATTTATTGAAATTCCTGTTTCAAATGATGGAATTGTAATTGCAGTTAACCCAGAAAATGATTTTATAGATTATTTAACAGTATCAGAGTTAAAAAAAATATGGGAACCAAAAGCACAAAAAACAATATTATATTGGGACCAGATAAGAAAACACTGGCCTCACAAACCAATACAATTATTTGGAGCTGGTACCTCATCAGGCAGTTTTGATTTTTTTACATTAGAAATTGTAGGTACAAAAAAAGCCTCTAGAGGAGATTACACTGCAAGTGAAGATGATAATATATTAGTGCAGGGTGTTATAGGTGCTAAATACTCACTTGGTTTTTTTGGATACTCCTATTACAAAGAAAATTATAAAGAACTAAAGTTGGTTCCAATTAACGATGAGATAGAAAATAATGGAAAGGGCCCAATTATGCCGGATGTGAGAAGCATACAAAACGGCAGCTACCAACCATTATCTAGAACAGAATATATTTATATAAATACAAAATCTTTACAAAAACCAATAGTTAAAGATTTTGTATTATATTATGTAAAAAATGCAGAAAAACTATTAATGGAAATTGGAGGTGTGCCCCTTACAAAAAAAGAATACATCGAATCACAACTATTGTTAGAAACTTCATTGAAAAAATAAATGCAGAAAATATACAGCAGCATAGAAAAAATATTTGCTAATAATTTGAAGATACAAGAACGGATAATTATTGCACTATTTGCATTATGCGGAGTACTTACAATTTTAATTACATTAGGCATTGTAAGTGTATTAACTACCGATACATTGAAGTTTTTCAGCAAGGTGTCTATTTACGATTTCTTCACTGAAACACAATGGACTCCTTTATTTTTTGACAAACACTACGGAATATTACCATTACTACTAGGAACCATAGTGGTAAGTTTTATAGCAGTTGCTGTAGCTATACCGATGGGATTAACAATAGCAATTTATTTGAGTGAGTATGCACCCAGAAAAGTAAGCTTAATTTTAAAGCCCGTATTAGAAATATTGGCTGCTATTCCAACTGTTATATATGGTTTCTTTGCATTGATATATGTAACGCCAGCTTTGCAAAATATTTTTCCAAGCATTGGTACTTTCAATGCACTTTCTGCCGGAATTGTAATGGGCATAATGATTATTCCTTATGTAACCTCCTTAAGTGAAGATGCATTAAGAACCTTACCCAATAACTTAAGAGAATCTGCGTATGCATTGGGTTCCACTCGCTTTCAAACTACATTTAAAGTAATGATACCTGCCGCTTCATCCGGTATAATTGTTTCCATAATTTTAGCCATCTCAAGAGCGTTTGGCGAAACAATGATTGTAGCAATTGCAGCAGGCCAAGTCCCTCGCATATCAATAAATCCATTCAACTCCATGGAAACTATTAGTACATACATAATACAAGTAAGCATGGGCGATGTTTCTCATAATACCATAGAATATCAAAGTATTTTTGCAGCTGGTATGATGCTATTTTTATTTACTTTTTTATTAAATAATATAAGCATTTGGGTGAAAAATAAATTCACAAATAAATATGAGTAGTAATAAATTTAACATAGCAAAAGATAAACTTTTTGAAGCATTTGCAATTGCATGTACTTTAATAAGCTTGCTTGCGCTTGCACTTTTGTTATATGCTATAATTAGCAAAGGTATCCATCATATCAATTGGAAATTTATTACTTCTTTACCTTCTAGAAATGTTTCGGAAACTGGCATATATACTGCAATTGCAGGTATGTTGAGTGTATTAGTAATTACGATTCTAATTTCGTTTCCAATAGGAGTTGGTGCAGGTATCTATTTAGAAGAGTTTATAAATAAAAGAAATATATACTCGAGATTATTAGAAATCAACATCATCAACTTAGCAGGTGTTCCATCTATAATTTACGGGATGGTGGGTCTAGAAATATTTGTACGATTATGTTCATTTGGAAATAGCGTGCTTTCAGGAGCACTAACGTTATCGTTATTAGTTTTGCCAATTGTGATTGTAGCTACACGAGAAGCCATTAAATCAGTGCCAAATTCATTAAGAGAAGCCTCACTAGCAATGGGTGCCAGTAAATGGCAAACCATTAAAAATATAATTATACCCTCTGCATACGGAGGCATTTTAACAGGAATGATTTTGTCTGTATCAAGAACTATTGGAGAAACAGCTCCTTTAATAGTAATTGGAACGTTGATTTATGTTCCATTTTTACCTGAAAATTTATTGGATCAATACACCGTTTTACCCATACAAATAGTTAATTGGATAAGTAGACCCCAACAAAGTTATATAGGGTTAGCAGCAGCAGGAATTATTATTTTATTAGGCATAACATTTTTATTAAACGGACTGGCTATTATTTTAAGAAATAGGTGGTACAAAAAAATGAATTAGCATGAACAAAATAGAAACAAAAGGGCTAAATGCATTTTATGGCAAAACTCAAGTATTAAAAGACTTCAATATTAGTATTAAAGCAAATACTGTTACTTCCTTTATTGGGCCAAGTGGTTGCGGAAAGTCTACTTTGCTAAGATGTTTTAACCGAATGAATGATATAGT
>JBILKW010000161.1:0-5203 GCA_044376465.1 Sphingobacteriales bacterium
TAAAGATTGCAAAAAAAGGGTAGTATCATATTTTTTCCATTCTCATTTCTTGGCAATTTGAATACGATTAAAAGAAACTTTTCGCCACGATTTCTTATATTTGAAGCTTGTATTGGTTAGAAATAAAGTAAAATGAGTAAAAATAATCGTAAGCAAGATGCATTGGATTACCATTCGCAAGGCAGACCCGGAAAGATAGAGGTAATTCCTACAAAATCTACTAATTCTCAGCGCGATCTTTCATTAGCATATTCTCCAGGTGTTGCAGAACCCTGCTTAAGAATAAAAGAAAATATTGAAGATGTTTATAAATACACAGCTAAAGGAAATTTAGTTGCAGTAATTAGTAATGGCACTGCAGTATTAGGTCTAGGCAATATTGGCCCGGAAGCATCTAAGCCAGTAATGGAAGGTAAGGGTATTTTGTTTAAAATATTTGCTGATATTGATGTGTTCGATATAGAGTTAAATGTTACCGACGTAGATCAGTTTGTAAATACTGTAAAGGCGCTAGAGCCAACATTTGGTGGGGTAAATTTAGAGGATATAAAAGCGCCAGAATGTTTTGAGATTGAGCGCAGATTGAAAGCGGAGTTAAACATTCCGATTATGCACGACGATCAGCATGGAACGGCAATAATTTCTGCCGCTGCATTGCTTAACGCACTCGAAATTCAGAAAAAGAAAATTAATAAGGTAAAAATTGTAGTAATCGGAGCGGGTGCCGCAGCTATTTCATGTTCTAAATTATATTTAGAAATAGGTGCAAAAAAAGAAAACATTGTAATGATTGATAGAGAAGGGGTGATTCGCTCTGATCGAACCTCTGCAATGGATGAAACAAAACGTTTTTTTGCAACCGACAGAAAAATTAGCACATTAGAAGAGGCTGTAAAGGATGCAGATGTATTAATTGGACTATCTGGAGCAAACATTATTTCTCCTGCCATGCTGAAGTCTATGGCAAAAAATCCAGTAGTGTTTGCCATGGCAAACCCAGACCCAGAAATAGATTATAATTTAGCTATCAAAACGCGTAACGATATTATTATGGCTACGGGTCGATCGGATTTCCCAAATCAAGTAAACAACGTATTAGGATTTCCTTACATATTTAGAGGAGCTTTGGATGTTAGGGCAACACAAATAAATGAGGCAATGAAAATTGCAGCCGTACGTGCTATTGCAGATTTAGCAAAGAAGCCTGTACCCGAAGCAGTGAATTTAGCATACAATCAAAAAAATATAACTTTCGGTAAAGATTACATTATCCCGAAACCATTAGACTTACGATTAATCACAGAAGTATCATCGGCGGTGGCAAAAGCCGCAATGGAATCTGGAGTGGCTCGCCATCCGATAAAAGATTGGGAAGCTTACCGAGAAGAATTGAAGAAAAGATTAGGGTTAGATGATAAGTTAATGCGTGCAATATCTGTAAAAGCCAAAGGCAATCCTAAGCGAGTGGTATTTGCAGAAGCAGATAATTACAAGATTTTAAAAGCGGCTCAAATTGTAAAAGACGAAGGAATTGCATTGCCTATTTTATTAGGGAATATAGAAAAAATAGAAGCCTTAATTAAAGAGCACAACTTAGATTTAGCAGATGTAAAAATAATTGATCCTCGCTATGAAGAGGAGCAACTTCACTCTTTTGCAAAAGTTTTATTTGAAAAACGCAAACGAAGAGGAATTACTTATTACGAAGCGAAAAAATTAATGAGAGATCGTAACCACTTTGGAGCGATGATGGTAGAAGTTGGGGAGGCCGATGCATTAATTTCTGGTTTAACAAAAAATTACCCCTTAACTATTCGTCCGGCATTACAAATAATAGGGATGGACGAAGAGGTAGAGCGTGTTGCGGGAATGTATTTAATGTTAACAAAACAGGGGCCAATTTTCTTGGCAGATACCACAGTAAACATAGATCCTACGGTTGATGAACTGGTAGATATAACTGCAGTAGTAGCTAGATCTGTGCAGAAGTTTAACATTACACCTCGTATTGCGATGCTTTCTTATTCGAACTTTGGTAGTTCCGAAACGGTTAATCCGATTAAGGTTCGCCAAGCGGTAGAAAAATTGCACAAACGTTATCCACATTTAATTATTGATGGGGAGATGCAAGCCAACTTTGCGTTAAACTCTACACTATTAAAAGATAATTATCCTTTCTCTACCTTAAATGGCGAGCCGGCAAACACGCTTATTTTCCCGAACCTAGATGCTGGAAACTCAGCGTATAAAATTTTACAAGAAATTGGTGGTGCAGAAGCCGTAGGCCCGATTTTAATTGGGATGAAAAAACCTGTTCATATTCTACAATTAGGTTCATCGGTGCGTGAGATTGTGAACATGATTACCATAGCGGTAGTGGATGCACAATCGAAAGAAGAGGATTTAATCGATGTTAAAAACGGTTCTCCAAGAAAAACCTTGAAAGAAAAAATTAGCAGTTTGCGTAAATAGATAATGATTAATCACATTAAAGGCAAATTAGTGCAAAAAACTCCCACAAACGTGGTGGTTGAAGCATCTGGCGTAGGTTATTTTATCAATATATCTTTACATACTTACGCTCAATTACAAGAGGTAGAATCTGTATTTATCTATACTTATTTAAGCATTAGAGAAGATGCACACGTTTTGTATGGCTTTTTTGATGAAAGTGAGCGTCGTTTATTTACTCACTTAATATCTGTTTCGGGAATTGGGCCGAATACAGCCAGAATGATGCTTTCCTCTATTTCTCCTCAAGAAATACAGGAGGCAATTGTTCACGGTGATGTAGCCTTAGTCCAGAGGATTAAGGGGATAGGGCCAAAATCGGCTCAACGATTAATATTAGAATTACAAGATAAGTTAAAAAAAGAAGGCTCTGGAACACTTTTGTCGCTTCCCTCAAACAATACTGCAAAAGAAGAAGCGTTATCAGCATTGGTAATGTTGGGTTTTGCGAAGTTGAGCGCTGAAAAAGCACTCGAACAAATTATCAGAGCGGAAGGGTCTACGCTAAACGTAGAACGCCTGATTAAATTAGCACTCAAGAATTTATAACAAGACCGTTAATTTTTTTAGGTGAAAACTAGTACAAAAGGCAGGAAGTCCATTTTTAGGTTATTTATTACGGCGATATCGTTCTTTGCTGCAGCGTCTATTGTTTGGAGTGCAGATCTAACGATCGCTGAATTTAAATTTCCTATCAACTCTCCGGTAGATACTGGTTCACAATTTCAAGGAACCGCCATCGATAATGGCCCCAAAAAGAAACTTGATTTACAAGACCCTCCAAATGTTGAACGTAAGGTTCAGTATGATCCGGAAACCAAAATGTATATTATTACTGAAAGCATTGGGGGTAAATTTTATAAATCTCCCGTATACATGACCTTCGAAGAGTATCAATTATACGAATCGAAAAAATCTAAATTTGAATATTGGAAACAACGCTCTGCCGAAACTCAATTAATTTCTCCAAATGGCATGGTGCCAAAATTATATGTGAACAACCAAATTTTTGATCGAATTTTTGGTGGGAGTAAAGTTGACATTAGACCGCAAGGAACTGCCGAATTAATTTTTGCCGGACGATTCAATAAAAATGATAACCCATTATTGAACGAAAGACAACGCAAAACTCGTCAGTTTGATTTTGATCAGAAAATACAATTAAACGTTACAGGTAATATTGGCGACAAATTAAAGACATCTGTAAATTATAATACAGAAGCAACATTTGATTTTGAAAATCAAATGAAATTGGAGTATACCGGGTATGAAGACGAGATTATTAAAAAAATTGAATTAGGAAACGTATCACTTCCCCTCAACTCAAGTTTGATAAGTGGATCGCAAAGTTTATTTGGTGTAAAAACTCAATTGCAATTCGGAAAGTTAATGGTAACATCCGTTTTCTCTCAACAAAAAAGTGAGAAGAAGCAGATTAAAATAACGAACGGTTCGCAAAAAACGGAGTTTAAGTTTTTAGCAGATAATTACGAAGGCAATAAGCACTTTTTTTTAGCACAATATTTTAGAGATCAATACGATCGTTCCTTGGACGAACCTCCAATTATAAAATCAAATATTTTAATTTCGAGAGTAGAAGTCTGGGTAACATCTAGAAACCGGGTGGGTGATGAGAATACACGAGATATATTGGCTTTTATAGATTTGGGAGAAAATAGTAGAACATATACATCGGACCCCAATTTAATAAAAAATGCAAGCCCATATCCGAACTCAGTAAAAACAGACCAAGTAGATGCCTCTAATAATTTGCTAGATATTATACCTGGCTCTGCCAGAAATGTTGGCGATAATTCGTTAAACAGTTTTTTTGCCACAACTGGAGGCCCCGATAATTATGCTAAAATAAGAGCGCGTAAATTGTTAGAGAGAGAATATACATTCCACCCGCAATTAGGATATATTTCATTAAACGCTGCTTTAAATGCCGACGAAGTATTAGCGGTTGCTTATCGATATACCTTAAATGGCGTGGAATATACAGTCGGTGAATTTTCTAACGAACGCCAAGAAACAAATCCTCCAACAGTACTTTATACAAAATTATTAAAGAACGTATCCTTGAAAACAAGTTTGCCAATTTGGGATTTAATGATGAAAAATATTTATTCGCTAAATGCATTTCAAGTAAATTCTGAAGAGTTTAAATTGGATGTAATGTACTTAGATGAAAAAACTGCGAACAATGTAAATTACATTTCTGATGGTCCGGCGAACGTAAAAAATTTACCTCTTATAAGAGTACTAGGGTTAGATAAATTGGACGTCAAACAAACACTTACGCCAGATGGAGTATTCGACTTTGTTCCGAACATCACGATAAATCCTGCAAACGGAAGAATTATTTTTACCAAAATAGAACCTTTTGGTTCTTATTTATATGGTTTATTAGCCGCCGATGGAGATACCGTAGTTGCGCATAACATAGCATTTACAGAGTTGTACGATTCAACAAAATTTAAAGCACAACAGTTGCCTCGAAAAAATAAATTCACGATTCAAGGCTCCTTTCAATCAACCAGCAATTCGGAATTTTCATTAAATGCAATTAACATCCCTCAAGGCTCAGTAGTTGTAAAATCGGGCACACAAGTATTAGTTGAAGGTCAAGATTACACGGTTGATTATAATATTGGTAGAGTGAAGATTACAAATGCTGCATTATTGAGCA
>JBILKW010000162.1:0-5195 GCA_044376465.1 Sphingobacteriales bacterium
TTGCTCTTTAATTATGCTACGTAATAAACTTTTAGCATCGTCCTTATCATAAATGGTAAAGTTTGCCGGAAAACCTATTTTATCTGCCTCTTGCCTAAGTATACGAGCAAAAATAGAGTGAAAGGTACCTGTCCAAATATTACGGGCATTTGGGCCAACAATGCTAGAAATACGATCGCGCATTTCTTTCGCCGCTTTATTGGTAAATGTTAAGGCTAATATATTAAAAGGATCCACCCCATTGTTAATCATGTGTGCAATCCGGTATGTAATTACTCTAGTTTTACCCGAACCAGCTCCCGCCACAATCATCATTGGGCCGTTCATCGTTTCTACCGCAGCACGTTGCTGAGGGTTTAATTGATCTAAATATGTATGCATTTTCCCACCAATCCTTTATAAATATGAAATACAAATATAATTTTAGTGATTAATTATAGCTGAATTTTATTCCTCATTTTTTCAACAATTATGGTTTTATGAATATGATGAATATTTAGCCAACAATTGAAAGAGTTTTATTTTATATTTGCCTTACTATGGAACACATCAACAATTACATCAATACAAATAAAGAGCGTTTTTTAAACGAGTTATTAGATTTTTTAAGAATCCCATCTATTAGTGCCGATTCTGCATACAGTGCAGACGTAATGAAAACGGCAGAATTTGTGAAAGCTAAATTAATGGCAGCCGGAGCTGATAAGGTAGAAGTTTGCGCTACAGCAGGTTACCCAATTGTGTACGGTGAAAAAATGATCGACCCTAGTTTGCCAACAGTGTTAGTTTACGGGCATTATGATGTGCAGCCAGCTACTCCTTTGGAGTTATGGGAAACACCACCATTTGAGCCAACTATTCGTAAAACCGCTATACACCCCGATGGTGCTATATTTGCACGTGGAGCATGTGACGATAAAGGTCAGGTGTACATGCACATTAAAGCATTCGAATTAATGATGCAAACCAATACCTTGGCTTGTAACGTTAAGTTTATGATTGAGGGCGAAGAAGAAGTAGGTTCATCTAACCTTGGCATATTTGTAAAAGCAAACAAAGAAAGATTAAAAGCAGATGTAGTATTAATTTCAGATACTTCAATTATTGCAAACGACACGCCATCTATAGATTGTGGCTTGCGTGGTTTGAGTTATGTAGAGGTAGAGGTTACTGGCCCGAACAGAGATTTACACTCTGGAGTATACGGTGGTGCAGTGGCTAACCCTATCAACATATTAGCTAAAATGATAGCAAGTATGCACGATGAAAACAACCACATAACCATTCCAGGTTTTTATAACAATGTGTTAGACGTAAGCGCAGAAGATCGTGCTGATATGGCTAAAACTCCATTCGATTTAGAAGAATATAAAAAAGATCTAGAGGTAGCAGATGTTTGGGGTGAAAAAGGATTTTCATCTATAGAACGAACTGGTATCCGCCCAACATTAGATGTGAATGGTATTTGGGGAGGTTATATAGGAGAGGGTGCTAAAACAGTTTTACCATCTAAAGCTTTTGCAAAAATTTCGATGCGTTTAGTTCCTAATCAAACTTCTGACGAAATTACAGAAATATTTAAAAAACATTTTGAATCTATTGCACCTGCTTCGGTAAAAGTAGAAGTTCGTCCGCACCATGGAGGCGAGCCTGTATTAACTCCTACAGATTCTGTAGCGTTTAAAGCAGCAAGTAAAGCAATGGAGCAAACTTATGGAAAGAAACCAATCCCAACTCGCGGTGGTGGAAGTATTCCAATTGTAGCCTTGTTCGAGAAAGAATTAGGATTAAAATCAGTATTAATGGGCTTCGGCTTAGATTCTGATGCCTTACACTCACCAAATGAACACTATGGATTGTTTAACTACTACAAAGGCATTGAAACGATTCCGTTGTTTCATCAGTATTTTGCTGAAATGAGTAAATAGGTATTTGAGTTATTGGGTTAATAAGTAATTGAGTTATTATATAATTGACTACTTTGGTATCAGTGTATAATTAAAAACTAAATTTGCCAACAATTCACAACTCATCATTCACATGTCATTACTCAAAGAAAGCTCCCCATACCTCTTACAACACGCCAACAACCCTGTAGAATGGTATCCTTGGGGTGAGGAGGCTTTACAAAAAGCGAAACGAGAAAACAAATTAATTGTAGTAAGTATTGGCTATTCTGCTTGCCATTGGTGCCATGTTATGGAGCACGAATCGTTCGAAGATAATGAAGTAGCAGAAGTAATGAATACTCTTTATGTAAACATAAAAGTTGATAGAGAAGAGCGTCCGGATATTGATCAAGTATACATGTCGGCATTACAATTAATGAACGGCACCGGTGGTTGGCCGCTTAATTGTATTTTATTGCCAGACCAGCGTCCTATTTATGGTGGCACCTATTTCAAGAAAAAAGATTGGATAAACATTTTGAGCAATGTGGCAGCAATGTATAGAAATAAGCCCGATGAATTATACACCTATGCTGATAAGTTGATAGAAGGTGTACGTAACATGGAAAGTATTTCTGTAAAATCCCACGATCAGCAAGTACCAGAAAACTACTTAGCAGAATACATGCAAAATTGGAATCGTTTTTTAGATTTCGAAAATGGTGGAACGGTTGGTTCACCTAAGTTTCCGGTACCTTGTAACTTGCAATATTTACTAAAATACAATCATTTCTTCCCTCAAGATACGATGGAATATTTTTTGCAAAATACCTTGCACAGAATTGCACGAGGTGGAATTTATGATCAAGTAGGAGGTGGCATTTATCGTTATTCGGTGGATGGGGTTTGGCACATTCCACACTTCGAAAAAATGTTGTACGATCAAGCTCAAATGATTTCATTATACGCAGAGGCCTATGCTAAATATAAAAATCCATTGTACTTAAAAACTTTCGAAAGCATCATTTCTTTTTGCAACCGTGAGCTGTTTAATGAAATAGAACATTCGTATTACTCTGCTTTAGATGCCGATTCGGAAGGAGTGGAAGGTAAGTTTTATTGCTATACAAATAATGAGTTAAGGTCAGTGTTAAATGAAGATGCCGAATTATTTATAGAATATTTTAGATGCACAGATGAAGGTAATTTTGAACATGGCTTAAATAATTTGTTCATGATTACAGAGAGAGAAGTATTTTTCAGTAAACATGGATTAGATGAAAGAGAGTGGGAGCAAAGACTGGAAACATTGCTCAAAATATTATTTAATTACAGAGCAAACCGAGTGCGACCAGGTTTAGATGATAAACAACTGTGTGCTTGGAATGGCTTAATGGTAAAGGGTTTGAGCGATGCTTTTAAAGCTAGTGCTAAGGAAGAGTATAAAACTTTAGCTGAAAATACGCTGACATTTATGCTGCAAAAATTTATTGTAGATACTAAGTTATTTAGGAGTTACAAAAACCAAGAAGCCAAAGTAAATGCCTTCCTCGACGATTATGCTTTTTTAATACAAGCCTTGCTTGCTGTTTATGAAATTACAGCTAATGAGAGTTATTTATTAAAAGCCGAAGAGCTCAGTAAACATTGCATCCAAGAGTTTTACGATGTTAATTCTGGTATGTTTTATTATACCGCTAGCTCTTCAGAAAATTTAGTTGCGCGTAAACAGGAGTATTATGATAGTGTAATTCCTTCATCCAATTCAGTAATGTTACAGAACTTAAAAACTCTTGCTATTCTTACAGAGCACCAAAATTATGAAGACATTGCAGATCTAATGCTATATAACATGTTACCAGCAATGAAAAAATATCCACCTTCTTTTTCTGGCTGGGCAAATTATTTGTTGTTAAAAACCATCGGCGATATCGAAATTGTAATTACTGGCACTGAAGCATCCCTCAGATATAAAGAAATTGTTAGCAATTACTTGCCAAATACCATCATCACTTATTCAAACGTTCCAAAAGAAAATGCTTTGTTAAAAAATAGATTCGTAGATGGTAAAACACTAATTTATGTGTGTAAAAACAAAGCATGTTTGTTGCCAATAGAAAATACTAATGATGCAATAAAACAAGTTTGATCTTTTACCATGTAGTTTTAACAAACAAAGTATCTGCATCCATTCCTTTTACATCTTGTATGCTAAATATTGAGTAAGATTTTTCTACATTCCAATCTATGATTTTGCTAGAACTGTATAAATTGTTAGCATTTTGGAAGTAAAAGTATATCCTGCTTGGCTTGTTTAAATCACCATACACATCCATATATTTTAGGGTCAGCTTTTTTTCTAAACATAAAAAACGAGTGTAGTTTGGAGTGTTTAATTGTTTATAAGAATTTTTCCAAGCGGGTTTATTAATGTCGAACTCTGTAAACGTTTCTATGTCTTTGTATACCTCTTCGGCAGCAATTATTTTTCGTTCGAGCGTGTGATTTTGTACCACTATTTTAATAAATTCAGTACCTGTTTTTTTATTTTTTTTGAAGTTTACTACCTGTTCTTTTATAGAAAGCGGATAGTAATTATTATTTGTTTGTTCTTTAACAGATGGCTTACAACCTAACAGATGAAGGCAAACGACTACAAAACATATATTTTTCTTCATTATTTTTTCAATAAACTTTTACCGTTCATTTCTGATGGTTGTTCTATGTTAAATAAGTCTAAAATAGTGGGAGCAATGTCTGCCAACCCCCCATCATTTATACCATACTTACTATCGTCAATTAAAATACAAGGAACTAAATTGGTAGAGTGTGCAGTATTCGGAGTACCATCTTCGTTTTTCATGTAATCGGCATTGCCATGGTCGGCTATAAGTATAAACGAATATCCATTTGCAAGACCTGCAGTTACCACTTGTTCAGTACATTTATCAACCGTTTCTACGGCTTTAATTACTGCTTCAAAAACACCTGTATGGCCAACCATGTCTGGGTTTGCAAAATTCAAACATACAAAATCTACATCGCCCTTATTTAGTTCTTCTGTAATTGCATCTGCAATTCCTTGCGCGCTCATTTCTGGTTGCAAATCATACGTTGCAACTTTCGGAGATGGAATCATTATTCTGCTTTCTTTTGCGAACGGAATTTCTCTGCCTCCAGAAAAGAAAAAGGTAACATGTGGGTATTTCTCTGTTTCGGCAATACGAATTTGCGAAAGTCCTTTGTTGGCGATCACTTCGCCTAAGGTTTTTGCTAAATTATCTTTTTCAAAAATTACATTTACAT
>JBILKW010000163.1:0-5154 GCA_044376465.1 Sphingobacteriales bacterium
GTAATTGTTGATGCAGATGGCAAAGCACTCACTGGAACATTTGGATATAAAGAAGACGTACCGGGGTATATAGAGTTCTTGGATAGCTGGAAGAAGTAGCGAACAATCGAACTTGCGAATTAGCGAAATTGCGAAATTGCGATTAGCTGACTGAGTACGACTCGCTAATTCGTTAGTTCGCTAGTTCGCTAATTCGCAAGTTCGATTGTTCGATTACGCAATAACAATAAGCTTCTCTGGCAATACCGTAACTTTAAACGGCACACTGCCTTTAATTTCACCGTCTATGGTGAGGGCTTGGTTATATTCTGATTCTACACGAATACTTTTTATTTGTCGGTATTCCAAATATTTGGAATGGATGTGCTTACCCGAATAAATTTTTGGAAATAGTTTTAGCAAATTACTGAGCGCAGTTTTGCGAACTAAAAGAACATCCAGTAATCCATCTTGTAAATCGGCCATAGGTGCCATTTTCATTCCTTTACCCGTATGTTTGGTGTTCAGAATTAAAATAAAAGAAAACTCTTCATTGTAATTTATATCATCAAGTTCCACTTTTAATCGAGCGGATGGATTGCCAAGCATTTGAAAAAATGCAGAAAGGGTATACCTCGGCGGTCCAAGCCAACGAAGTTCTTCTGCTAATCTGCTTATGTCGTTAACTAAGCCCCAACCAATCATATTAAAAGAAACATAAGAATGATTATCCATTTCAATTTTCATTAAATCGATGGGCATGGTTCTAAACTGGCGTAACCTGTCGCTTGCTTTTTGATAGGTTAGCGAATCAAAATCGTGGTTAAAAGCATTGCCGCTACCGGCTGGGAATAAAAGTACAGGAATGTCTAATCTATTATTAATGTGGAGTGCATTTACAACATCGTGCATGGTGCCATCGCCACCGAGTACTAGTACAGCATCTATTTCGGTTAAAATGGTTTGGTCGATAAATCGAGAAAAATAACCTGCACTTTTGCTTTCTAACACAATAAACACATCGTCTTTAAAGTCTTTTCGTAACATTGAAAGCATTTTTTGTGCTTTATGTGTGCCCGATAACGGGTTTAAAGTGCATAAATATTTTTTACTCATTCATAAGGGATTTAATACAATATAGTAAAAAGGATTCTTAAATTTGACAAACGCAACCGAATATTTACAGATGAATTCTATTAAGAAGCAATTTGAAGAAGCACAAACAGTGCTCGAAACCTTTATAAAAAACGAGGAAAATTTTAGCAAGATTGAGCAGGCAGGGAAGCTAATGTGTGATGCCATAAATGCAGGCAATAAAATTATATCATGTGGTAACGGAGGTTCTATGAGCGATGCGATGCATTTTGCGGAGGAATTGAGCGGTAGGTATAGAGGAGATCGTAAATCTATTGCAGCAATTTCTATTTCGGATCCTACACACATTACTTGTGTAGGTAACGATTATGGTTTTGATTTTATTTTTTCGAGGTTTGTAGAAGGAGTAGGAAATGCAGGAGATGTATTGCTTGCGATAAGCACCTCTGGTAATTCTAAAAATGTAATAGAGGCCGCAAAAGCAGCAAAAGCAAAAGGCATGAAAGTGGTAGGCTTAACTGGTAAAGATGGAGGAGCCTTGGCTGCATTGTGTGATGTAGAAATTAGAGCACCACATGCTAACTTTGCAGATCGTGCACAAGAAATACACATCAAAATAATACATGCCTTAATTGGATACATAGAAGAAAATGGTATCTAATAATTTTTTATACTGATAAATAAACATGCTTAGTTTTTTCTTAAAACCCAACAGAATTTTAGCCGGCGCATTACTTTTAATTGTTTGTTCCCTTTTCATTATTCCTATACACGCCATTGATAAACATATTATCTCTATTCTATTTACCATCTACTGTTTCATCGCTTATTTCAGAGTGAAAAAAAATGGAGTAGAATTTTATTCGGAGCGAGTATCACAAAACAAGGGATTGTTATTTGTGAGTTTACTATGGATATTAAGTTTGTTGATGATTGAAACAAATGTTAAAATAGATTGGTATGAAAACAGTGCAATTACCAGAAATGTATTGAGTGGCATTGGTATTATATATGCAAGTTTGTTTTTTTACAGAGTGTTTTGGAAGAGATAGTTACCAAAATTCTACTTCCCTGATAATTTACACCCATTAGCACACTAGCACATTATCTCACTAGCACACTAACTTACCTGCCAAGTATCCCTGTCCAAACTCCTGTAATTTATAGCCTCCGCAAGATGTTCGAGTTCTATGTTTGTTGATTGTTCTAAGTCTGCAATGGTGCGCGCTACTTTTAAAATACGATCGTATGCACGTGCTGATAGGCCAAGTTTTTCCATTGCATTTTTGAGCATTGCATTTCCATCTTCGTTAATGATGCAAATGCTTCGAACTTTTTTCGGGCTCATTTGTGCATTGCAATGCACTAATTTATTTTCCTTAAATCGCTCCAATTGTACCTTGCGTGCTTCAATAACACGAGCGCGTATATCGGCACTTTTTTCCGAAACTTTTTTTGTTGATAATTCATTAAAACTAACGGGTGTAACTTCAATGTGTATATCAATACGATCTAACAATGGGCCCGAAACTTTATTCAAATATTTTTGCACGTTGCCGGGCCCGCAGCTGCAGTCTTTAGTTGGATGATTAAAGTACCCACATGGGCATGGGTTCATTGAAGCAACCAACATAAAACTTGCAGGATATTCTATAGAGAAGCGGGCTCTAGAAATGGTTACTCTTCGCTCTTCTAAGGGCTGCCGCATTACTTCTAATACTTGGCGTTTAAATTCTGGGAGTTCATCTAAAAACAATACTCCGTGGTGCGCTAAAGAAATTTCTCCGGGTTGTGGAAATCCACCACCGCCAACTAATGCTACATCAGATATAGTATGGTGTGGAGATCTAAAGGGCCTTGTAGAAATTAAGGCATCACTACTTTTTAATTTACCTGCTACCGAATGTATTTTGGTAGTTTCTAATGCTTCAGTTAAACTTAATGGAGGCAGTATGGTGGCTAAGCGTTTTGCAAGCATGGTTTTACCTGCGCCGGGTGGACCAATAAGTATCAGATTGTGTCCGCCTGCAGCAGCAATTTCCATTGCTCGCTTAATGTTCTCCTGCCCTTTTACATCAGAAAAATCGGTGTCGAAATTTTCTGCTCTCGAAAAAAACTCGTCGCGTGTATCTAATTTATAAGGCTCAAACTCTTTCGCACCAGTTAAAAAGGCTACGACCTCTGAAATGTTTTCCATGCCAAAAACTTTCAATCCACCAACAATTGCAGCCTCTCTCACATTTTTTTGAGGAAGTATAAATCCCTCAAACCCTCTCTTCTTCGCTTCAATTGCAATGGGCAAGGCTCCTTTAATGGCTTTCAAACTTCCGTCTAAAGAAAGTTCTCCCATCATTAAATATGTATCTAGTTTTTCTGTTGGAATTTGTTCACTAGCGGCGAGTATTCCTACTGCAATGGTTAAGTCGTATGCCGATCCTTCCTTCCTAATATCTGCCGGCGCCATGTTTACCACAATCTTCATCCTTGGCATCACCAATCCTACATGTTTTAAAGCCGACTCTATTCTAAGGTTGCTCTCCTTTACCGCACTGTCTGGCAACCCTACCAAATGGTAATCTACGCCCGTTACAATGTTTACCTCTACCGTAATGAGAATTGCATTCACCCCGTGTACTGCACTTCCATAAGTTTTCACTAACATGTTGTAAAACTAAGATGCAATACTCATTTACTCAACTGCATATATGCAGGTTTTTTTATGCAGGATGATAAATAGTGGATGATAAATGCAGTTTTTATTCCGTTTCTAACAAGGTTTTCAACTCTTCCATTTCTTCTTCCGACTCTGGAATAATTTGCAGCGAATCTACTACTACATAATTTCTGGCAATGCCTCGCAATACAACCGAATTAAAAATACCAACTGTATCTGATGCAGGAACCTTGCCTCGTCTTACCATCAAGCCTCCAATAAAACGAAAGTAATTATGCATGTATGGTTTTAAGGTACCATCAGCTAAAAATGAATACTTAAATTTCTTAGGTTTCGGCACAATGCTTGCTAAAAAAATACTCTCCCCTAAATTTAATTGCGCTGGTTTTTTGTTGAAATAAAAATGTGCCGCCTCTGTAATGCCGTAAACATTAGGCGCCCACTCAATAATATTTAAATACACTTCGTACATTCTTTGTTTAGAAGTAAGTCTGTTATTCTCTATCAACCACACAATAATCATTTCTTCTAATTTTCGCGCAACCGTTTTGTTCCTACTCAAGAAAACATTTTTTACCAATTGCATAGAAATCGTACTGCCTCCGCGCTTAAATCTTTTTGCCACAAAGTTGGTAGCAATAGATTGGCGAAAGGCTTCTTCGTAAAATCCTCTATGGCTAAAAAACAAAGGATCTTCTGTGGTTAACAAAGCATTTTTTATATAGTCGGAAATTTGTTCGTAGGGTGTAAAGTTCGGGTTCGATGCAGCTACATAAATAGAACGTGCAGCATAATCCACTTCATACGGTACATGCACAAAATCTGAATTCATTTTTTGCAAATTTGTTTCTCCAAATTTTACAATAGAGAAATTATTTTTGTTTAAGCCCGAATTGAATTTACACTTCCATGGTTCTTTTTCATCTAAATAAAAATTTAAATGATAACCCAATTTGCCTTGCACTTGCAAGCCTTCTAAAGTACCGAATAATCCTTGCGGGAATGAATTGAAAAAATCTTGCGCAGGCATCTCCTCAATATCAAACTTTAACTCATATATTTTTGATGGTGCAATAGTGTACTTAATATATGGCCTCGCTTTTATCAATCCTAAATACGCTACAGAAGAACTATCAATAGAAATAGATTTCTCTCCGATAAACATGTTACAATCTATAGAAGCAATATTTACGATAACATCTTTTTGTGCAATTCTGGGATGGTTTACTGTTAAATTTTTTAATGCCCAATTACCAAAAATACGAAGCTCTCCAGAAGTATATTCAATATTATCCATGCGTGTAGAAACCGTATCGAAACTTAATTTTAATCCGAATTTTTGTTCTAAATAAGGAAGCTCTACTTTTTTGTGATCTGCAAAAAAACGTACGTTTAATTTTTTATCT
>JBILKW010000164.1:0-5144 GCA_044376465.1 Sphingobacteriales bacterium
GCATTGGCAACTTATTATACTTTACTTCAGAAGATGGATCTTTGCGAGCACTTGATTTAACTAGCTTTGAGCTATGTTTAGAACAAGCCATTTCGGAACAAGCACTGCGTTGCATCACCTATAATGCCGACGATGAAATGATTTATGTTTCGGGCAAAGACCTTAAAATTCATCATTATTCTATTAAAGAAAAGCGAGTAATCCGCGCTGAAGAAGAGCATACTTTACCAGTATTTTCATTGGCATACGATGCCGTAAATAAACAACTTTTATCTGGAGCACGTGATGCACAAATAAAAGCATGGCGCATTAGCGATACTATAAATTTAGCAGCGCACATGTTTGCAGTTAATAACATACAATTGATTCCTAGTCACAATTTATTTGCCAGTGCAAGCATGGATAAAAGCATTAAGCTTTGGGATGCAACAAACTTGCAATTAAAGGCAGTTGCCGACCCCACTAAAAATAATGGCCACCATAAATCTGTAAACACCTTATGTTATACACCGTATGAGAATTTACTTGCTTCGGCAGGCGATGATAGGGTGATAAAAGTCTGGAGAATTGAGTTGTAACCTCACCCCAACCCCTCTCCAAAGGAGAGGGGCTAGGGAATTGCTAGTTTAATCACTTTAACTTTTTTGTCTTTTTTATCAATTGGTTGGTTTTTAATTACTAATTTTTTTGTCCCATTCTAATGAAAGTTTCTACTGAAAATCTAGTCTAAACTTTGATGGATTATTTTCCTCGATTGGCAAATTTTTAAGTTCTGATGAAGTATAGCCCCTCTCCTTTGGAGAGGGGCTGGGGTGAGGTTTCAAAACATTCTCTTTATAATCCTCAATTTATGCGAGTACTTCTTCGTATCTACATTAAATATGCCTTGGTGGTCTAATCGATCTATGCGAACATGGCCAGAGGCGTGGATAATTGTTTGTTTATCGAGTACTATGCCTACATGTATAATTCTTTCTTCCTCGTTATCAAAAAAGGCAAGATCGCCGGTTTGTATTTCTTCTATAAAATTTACGAGTGTACCTTGTTCTGCTTGTTGGTAGGCATCTCTAAGTAAACGTATGCCGTACATTTTAAATACATTTTGAGTGAAGCCTGAGCAATCGATGCCAAACACGGATCGGCCTCCCCATAAATACGGAGTATGCAACCAAGTTTTTGCCAATTTATCGATCGCAAGTATTCCTTTAGAACCCATTTCGACGCTTCGTCCTGTGTATCGATATTTAAGGTTCGAATATTTTTGAATGATGTCTGTAGATTGAGTGCTGCCAATAGATAGGAGTGCAGAACTTTGCTCTATTTCTACTGCTGCAATTTTATCCACCACTACATCGCAATGATTAGTAGAGAGTGCTTCGTTTTCTGTAATGCCTAGTAACAATTGTTTAGTATCTGCCCAACCTTCGTATTCATCCCAAGTGCATTTTATTTTCGTCCACTTATCTTGTTTTTCCAATACCCAAAAAGTTTCGCCATAAAGTAACTGAGAAATCATTTCAGATTTATCTGATGCATCAGCTCTAATGGGTACTACAGTTAGGGTACAAATACCGTATTCTTTGTTTATCATATTACAAATTAACGCGTTTGTGCATTAAAGCCAAACAGCAAACTCATTCTTAATCCGTTGCTAGAAGGTACAACAGCAAAGTTAACCGGAAGATTTAAGGCACCCATTTTATAGGTATGACCTACTGCGAAAACAAACCCAGCACCAGTAAGAGATAAGTTGGGGCCAAATGCAAATTCCGCACCGCTAGCTCCTCTAACACCTACCAATAAACTTGCGCTTGGTAAAAATTTACCTTGCTCTAAACCACCAATTAATCCTACAAATTCGACTAATCCTGCCACGCCATTTTCTAAAGCAAAATACTGATGTTCGAACTGCCATCCAAATTGCGTAAAAGTGGGTGTCATTCCTAAATCTTCTTTTAAAGCATCAGCCGTTTTACCAGGCAATATGGTGGTAATTCCCACACGTGGACCCGATAGTTGTATTGGGGTTATTATTTTTGATTGAGCAGGTACATCTTGAGCAATAGCTGAATGAGTAAAAGTAGCTATCATCATAAATATCGCCAATATTGTCTTTTTCATAAAAATCCTATTATTATGAATTAAATAAAAACTCCATAAATTGATAACAAAATTATTCTGTAATCTAAGCAATTTTTAACAAAAAAAATAGGGGCCATTGCCCCCTATCCTATGTTATTCTTCTAAATGTAACCACTTTTTCTTTTCAAGTAGTTCATCACGAGTTTCTCTCACATTTTCATCGTCAATGCAACAATCAACTGGGCAAACCGCAGCACACTGAGGTTCATCGTGGAAACCAACGCATTCTGTACATTTATCGGGTACGATGTAATACACCTCGTCTGAAATCGCTTGTTGAGCAGATTCAGCATCTACCGTGTTGCCATCACCAAAATCTATAATTCCCTTTAAACCAGTACCTTCAGAAAATTTCCAAGCAGCACCGGCGTCATATATTGCATTGTTTGGACATTCTGGTTCACAGGCCCCACAATTAATGCACTCATCTGTAATTATTATTGCCATTGTAATCTTTTAATCAATATTTTTACGCTTGCAAATATAACACTTAAACCATTTTTTGGTTTAAAAAATGTAAATATGGTTAAAGAATATGTTAATGCCTTTGATTTATTAGGCAAACACCTAAAGAACAGAGAAGAAATAAAAGTAATTTTAGAAAAGGCCTATCAGCAAAATACTTGGTTTAACCTCGAAGAAAGCAACACAGCAATAGGTGCCTGGGCAGAGCTTTTACAAAAAACCAAAATTGAAAATTGGTTAAGTGCGTACCCAATACCTACTGAGGGAGCAAAACGCATTGGCTTAATTTTGGCGGGCAATATCCCATTGGTTGGGTTCCATGATATTTGTGCAGTGTTGCTAACCGGACATATTGCCTGTATAAAACTCTCTTCACAAGACAATATCCTTATCCCCTATTTACTGAATAAACTGGTAGAATATGAACCTAATTTGGCCAGTAAAATTGAATACGCAGAACGTATGAACCATGTAGATGCTGTTATTGCAACGGGTAGCAATAATACTGCGCGTTATTTCGAATATTATTTTAGCAAAAAGCCTAATATTATTCGTAAAAACAGAAACAGTATTGCCATTCTTACAGGTAATGAAACTGCAGGTGATTTTATAAAATTGGGTGAAGATATATTCAGGTACTACGGACAAGGTTGCCGAAATGTAAGCAAACTGTATGTTCCGCGCGACTATAATTTTAGTCCTCTTTTAGATGCCCTGCAAATATTTGAGTATGTAGGCGACCAAAGCAAATACTTTAACAATTACAATTACTACAAATCGATCTACTTAGTAAACCGCGAACATCACTTAGATAATGGTTTTATTTTATTAAAAGAAAATCAATCGTTGCAGGCTCCATTATCCGTTTTGCATTTTGAATATTATGATGAGCTGGAAAGCTTGAATACGCTTATTGAAGAGCAACAAAACAATATACAGTGTATTGTTGGCAACACTCCTCAGCCATTTAAAAACCAAGTGGTAAGTTTTGGCAAGAGCCAAGCACCGGGTTGGGAAGATTACGCAGATGGAGTGGATACAGTGGAGTTCTTATGTGAATTATAGCCTCTCCCCAACCCCTCTCCAAAGGAGAGGGGCTAACAGAGTCAAAACTTTTAAATATTATCACAATTGTTAACTATTTAAAAATAAAAAAAGGAATGTTTTTTAGACTCATTAAAATACTTGATGATCTTTGCCCCTCTCCTTTGGAGAGGGGTTGGGGTGAGGCTAAAAAAAAGCCCGAACATTTCTGTTCGGGCTTTTTTTTAGCCTTTCGGATTTTCGACCTTTCGGATTTTCGAATATTATCTAACCGCTACTTTAAACGCATCGGTTTCCATGTATTTCTTAAACTCCATGTCTTTTGCTGCGCGAGCACGCATTGCTGAGTTTTCGCGGATGGCACGAGTTAAGTTAGTTGTTAACATATCTAAGTTATTAGTGCGAGCACCAATAATTGCTTTTAAGTAAAACGTTTCAGCATCTTGTTTTGCACACTCAGCGTTTTTCTTAGCGGCATCATAGTTACCTGCTAAAGTTGCTGATAATGCAGCGTTGTAGGTGCATGAGTTTGCAGAACCGTAATAAGAACTTGCTGCAGCATAATCACCTTGACGAACTTTAATGTTACCTAAATTTATATTGTTTTGTGCTCCTAATGATTTTGCAAGTGTGTAGTTTTTCTCAGCGTTTTTGTAATCGTTTAATTGAGAATATGCAACACCCATGTTGTTGTATATAATTGCATTGTCTTTGCTTAATACTGAAGCATCTTTTAAGAATGCTAATGCTTCGTTTGCTTTGCCACCTTGTGTTAAATAAACATAAGCCATGTTGTTTTTACCCCTCCAATCTGATGGAAACTGAGCATTTACTCTACGGTATATTGCCATCTTATCATTCAGGTCTTGAGTTAAGGCAGAAGCGTACAACAATTCTTCGATGGTTAATTTTGAAGTATCAACTTTAGACATTGCTACTATTTCATCATCTGTTTTACGTTTTTCGGTAGCCAATAACGTTACTTCTGATCTACGTAATTGAGGTAATAGTTTATCAGCAATTTTACGGTATGATTTTAATTTTTTGATTTCTTTTTCACGAGCATCTACATCAGAAATAGTAGATACAATGTTTACGATTTGATCTTTATCATCAAAATCTGATGTAGCAGCAACTTGCTTCAATCCGTCCCAATCTTCAGCAGTTGCTGATTTCTTGTAGAAAGAACTATCGTTTACTTGCTCCATTTTATTTTTCTTCAACCAAGTTAAGAAGTACTTGTATGTAGCATCTGTACGTTGTGCTGCCAATTGGTCGTTTCGTTTTAACTCACCATCTGGAGATGCATAAGATGAAATTGAAATACCAGTTAAGGTGTTTGTTTTGATGAACTCTTCGAAAGCTATCATCTCAGCAGTTTTCTTTTGGTTCTCGCGAACTACTGCACGATCAATTTCAAACAATACTTTACCTTTCACCTCTACCGGCACTACTTTCACATAATTATCATTTGCAATCATTGCAACATCTGT
>JBILKW010000165.1:0-5082 GCA_044376465.1 Sphingobacteriales bacterium
CGGCTGTATTCAAAGGAAATCTTTTTGAAGTGTCATGTCGTAACCAGTTTTGGTAATTTGCTAAATTGGGATTGTTGTAATTTGCTTCTAAAACGCCACTATCTGTTGCAGCGTAAATTTTGTTGTCGATTTTTGCAACATTGTACACCGCCAAATTTGCACCGTTTGCGCCTAAGTAATAAGTGTCTTTGATCTCATTTTTTGCAAAATCGTATAAAACAGTACCAAAACCGCAGTTAATGTAGGCTATGCCATTAATACAATCTACCGAATAAATACTCTTAATCCCTATGATTTCCTTTTTAAATATATCGTCAATATTAATTATTTCATTGTTTTTAATGATATCAATATTGGTATTTTCATAAGCGATAAGTATGGCCCCACTTAATGGATCCAATGCAGCAGTTTTAATTTTCACATCAGATAAACCGTCAACTTTTGTAATTACATTCATTGAACTATCACTCAAGTCGAGTGTAAATACACCCGAATTGCATATAGCATATAATTTGTTGCCATTTTCTAATACTTCAATCGCTTGTTGATAGGGCATATGCGTGCGCCATTCACCAATAGATGTAGTTTGGGCATAAGAAGTTAATTTACAAACTATTAGGAATAATATTGAAAGTTTGAGCTTCATACTGTGCGGTTAATAATCCTAAATAACAAAAAAACTAGTTATTTATTACTTAAAATCCTTAATTATGATGTATTGTCTCAGTATTTATCGAAAAAAATTGGCAAATTTGCAAGCTATTAAAAAAACATGTGGGGTAAATTTTCAGAATCAATTCTCAAATACAGACTTTTCTACTTAACAATAATCATTGCTTTTACATCAGTAATGGGCTATTATAGTAGAGAGGTGCAATTGTCTTTTGCTGGCTCTAAAATTTTACCTTTAAGTGACCCAGAATACATTGCTTACAATAAATTCAAAAGCAAATTTGGTGAAGACGGAAAAATGATGGTGCTAGGCATTTCATCAGAAAAAATATTTCAAAAAGATTTTTACAATGCTTGGTCTGTATTAGGCGATAGTATTTCTAGTATCGATGGCATTTTGAACGTGCTTTCTGTAGCGCATACCTTTGAGCTAAAAAAAGATACCTTAAAAAAATCATTTGTACTTAACAGAATAAATAAAGGAGGGGTGCAAACGCAAGCACAAGGTGATAGCATTAAAAATGTAATCGCCAATCTTCCATTTTACGATAAATTAATTTATAACGATGATTCATCGAGCACATTAATGGCAATAAGTTTCGATACAATTGCATTAAACAGTTCTCGAAGAGCTCAAGTATTAAAACAAATTGACAATTACGTTGCGGAGTTTGAAGCCAGCCAAAATTGTACAGTACATAAATCTGGCTTGCCATTTATTAGAACGGTAGTTGCGAATTTAGTATCAGGCGAATTCAGATTATTTCTGACCCTCGCTTTATTAATTACAGCAATAATTTTATTGTTTTTCTTTAGATCATTTTACGCAGTATTCTTTCCGATAATAGTGGTGCTTTTCGGTGTAGTTACAGCCGTAGGCACAATCGTTTTATTCGGATATAAAATTACCATACTCACCGGGCTTATTCCTCCATTAATTGTAATTATTGGAATCCCTAACAGTATTTTAATACTGAATAAATACCATACGGAATTCATGCTTTCGCAAGATAAATTTAAGGCAATGCAAATTGCAATAAAGCGTGTTGGTGCCACTATCTTTTTCGCGAATTTAACAACAGCGATTGGTTTTGGGGTATTCGGATTAACAAACTCTGAAGTATTAACGGAGTTCGGAATCATAGCATCGTTAAATGTAATGATAACTTGGTTGCTATCATTAATTTTAATCCCTATAATTTTTAGTTACCTGCCCAATCCAAAAGCATGGCAAACAAAACATTTAGAAAATAAATACCTAAATATTTTTATTGCTAAAGTAGATCATTGGGTACATTTTAAACGTAAGCAAATTTACATTGCTACCACTATTGTTGTGGTAATTGCAATAATTGGAATGTTAAAAGTTAGTGTTAACGGATATATTGTTGATGATATGCCACAAGGGGCGGCTGTATTAAAAGACCTCACATTTTTTGAAAGAAATTTTGATGGGGTAATGCCATTAGAAGTTCAAATTGATAGCAAAAGAAAAAACGGGTTAATTAACATTCCTACCATCAAAAAAATTGAAAAGCTGGATAAAATGATGAGTTCATATCCAGAATTTTCAAGATCAATTTCTTTAAATGAAGTATTGAAATACTCTAAGCAAGCCTTTTATAATGGCGACCCTCAATTTTATAAATTACCTTCAGAGGCAGAAGCAGGTTTTATTTTATCATATGCAAAAACTTCTGGCGCTTCCTCTGATATGCTTAAATCATACATCGATACAAATAATCAAGTAACAAGAGTTAGCTTTCAAGTTAAAGATGTTGGATCCAATAGAATGAACGAACTATTAGCCGAATTAAAACCAAGAATTGATTCTATTTTCAATCCTAAAAAGTTTGATGTTTTAATTACTGGTAATAGTGTGTTATTTGTGAAAGGGGCCAATTACCTATTAAAAAATTTAGTAGAGAGCTTGCTTATCGCATTTGTGTTGGTATCATTATTAATGTTTGCCTTATTTAGAAGTTTTAAAGTAGTATTAATTACGTTGATACCTAATATTATTCCGCTTGTGATTACTGCTAGCATAATGGGGTATTTAGGCTTAAGCTTAAAACCTAGTACGATCTTAATTTATAGCATTGCCCTTGGACTGGCATCCGACCAAACCTTATATTTTCTTACAAAGTTTAGGCACGATCAATTATCCAAAGGATTTAACGCATCGAGAACCATTTCCATGACATTAAAAGAAACGGGTATGAGCATGATTTATACTGCAATCATTTTATTTTTCGGATTTGGTATATTTTCGGCATCGAGTTTTGGAGGTACAGTTGCCCTAGGAATATTACTATCCATCACCTTGGTAGTAGCAATGTTGTGTAACTTGATTTTGTTGCCTGCATTAATAATTAGTTTTGATAATAAAGAGTAGAAAGATTAATATTAGTATGAGTAAATATCCTGAATATAAACAGTTGAATTTATCGCAGATCGGAAAAGATGTGCTACAATATTGGAAACAAGATGATGTGTTTTTGAAGAGTATTAACACTCGTTCAGAAAATAAACCTTACACCTTTTACGAAGGTCCTCCTTCTGCAAATGGCATGCCTGGTATACACCACGTAATGGCAAGAAGTATAAAAGATATTTTTTGCAGGTATAAGACCTTACAAGGCTTTCAAGTGAAAAGAAAAGGTGGTTGGGATACACATGGCTTGCCAATTGAGTTAGCAGTAGAAAAAGCCTTAGGAATTACAAAAGAAGATATTGGCAAGAAAATTTCTGTTGATGATTACAACGCAGCCTGTAAAAAAGAGGTAATGCGTTATACAGATGTTTGGAACGACCTTACCGAAAAAATGGGCTATTGGGTTGATTTAGATAATCCATATGTAACCTACCATAATGAATACATAGAAACACTATGGTATTTATTAAAAAGAATGTACGATAAAGGTTTGTTATACAAAGGATATACCATACAGCCTTTTTCACCAGCAGCAGGAACAGGTTTGAGTTCACACGAACTCAATCAGCCAGGCACTTATAAAATGGTAAAAGACACTACTGTTGTTGCTCAATTTAAAGCTATCAACAATCAATCTTCTGCTCATTTATTTGATGGACTTAATGCTGATGTTCATTTTATAGCATGGACTACCACACCTTGGACATTGCCTTCAAACACAGCACTCGCAGTGGGGAAAGAAATTGAATATGTATTAGTTCAGTCATTTAATCAATATACATTTCAATCCATAAATGTAGTATTGGCAAAAGATCTATTCTCAAAATATTTTTCAGAAAAAAATGCTGAATTAAGTTTAGAAGAATATAAAGAAGGCGATAAAAACATTCCATTTAAAATTTTAAAAACGTTTAAAGGAAAAGAATTAGCAGGCATACAATACGAGCAATTATTGCCTTATGCACAACCTACAGATGGGGATGCGTTTAAAGTTATTATTGGAGATTTCGTAACTACAGAAGATGGTACAGGAATTGTACACATTGCGCCAAGTTTTGGAGCCGACGATTTTAGAGTAGCTAAACAAAACGGAATTGGTTCCTTAACTTTAGTAGATAAACGCGGAAAGTTTTTAGAATCGGTTACAGATTTTGCAAATGAATTTGTAAAAGAAGATTATTTAAATGCAGAAGAAAAAGAAATTGAACGAGTTAAACAATCGAGAGAAAAATATTTATCTGTTGATGAGCGAATCTCCATTAAATTAAAAACAGAAAACAAAGCATTTAAGGTAGAGAAATACGAACACACGTATCCGCATTGCTGGAGAACAGATAAACCCATTTTATATTATCCATTAGATTCTTGGTTTATAAAAACTACCGCGCTTAAAGAGCGTATGGTAGAGTTAAATAAAACGATTAACTGGAAACCAGAATCTACAGGTACTGGCAGATTTGGTAATTGGTTAGAAAATTTGGTGGATTGGAATTTATCCCGTTCTAGGTATTGGGGAACACCGTTGCCAATTTGGAGAACAGAAGATTCTACTCAAGAAAAATGCATTGGTTCTATTCAAGAACTAAAAAACGAATTAACGAAAGCAGTAAATTCAGATGCCTTTAACGCAGATGAAAAATCAAAACTTCAGGGCATCCTTAATCAATACAACAATAATACATTTGATTTACATAGGCCGTATGTTGATGATATAGTTTTGGTTTCTGATGAAGGAAAGAAAATGTATCGAGAACCAGATTTAATTGATGTTTGGTTTGATTCTGGAGCGATGCCATATGCACAATGGGGCTTAGATTTAGAAAAATTAGCAGCAGGCGACAATCAACCTTTTGCATCAGGTTGGGAAGGAGCATATCCAGCTGATTTTATCGCTGAAGGGGTAGATCAAACTAGAGGATGGTTTTTTACATTACATGCAATTGGTGTTTTGTTGTTTGATTCTGTTGCTTACAAAA
>JBILKW010000039.1:0-14932 GCA_044376465.1 Sphingobacteriales bacterium
ACTGAAATTTGGAACTACGAAAAAATATCTGCACCGTATAGAAAAGGCGAATATTATTATTACTCTAAAAATGATGGCTTACAAAATCAATCTGTAATATATGCTAAAAAAGGATTGGATGGAGAAGAGAAAGTTTTTTTAGATCCGAATAAATTATCGGAAGATGGAACGGTTTCACTGGGAGGATTGTATTTTTCTAACGACTATAAATTTGCGGCCTACACTATTTCAAGATCTGGATCTGATTGGAATGAGATTTATGTAATAGATATTGAAAAAGGTAGTCTTACAAAAGATGTTATAAAATGGGTGAAATTTTCGGGAGCAGCTTGGCGTGGAGATGGTTTTTATTACAGTAGATATGACGAACCAAAAGGTGTTTCTGAGTTGTCAAATCAAAATCAATATCAAAAAGTATATTATCATAAATTAGGCGATGAACAAACAAAAGATCAATTAATTTACGAAGACAAAGCTCATCCACTAAGATATTTTGGTGCCGATGTTTCTGAAGACGAGAGGTATTTATACATCTATGCTTCGGAAGGAACTTCGGGTTCTGAAATATTGATTAAAGATTTAAAAAACACAAATTCTAAAATAGAAGTATTATTACCAGGTTTTGAATTTAATTATTCAGTAGTTGATAATGTTGGAGAAAACGTTCTAGTACTAATGGATAATGGTGCTTCTAACTATAAAGTGGTTTCTATTAATCCAAAAAATAAAAATAAAGAAAATTGGAAAACAATTATTTCCGAGCAAAAAGAATTATTAGAGGGTGCAAAACTTGTAGGCAATAAAATTTATGCTAACTATTTAAAAGATGCTAGTAGCACTGTAGTAGAATATAGCCTAGATGGCAAGCAGTCTAAGAACCTTGAATTACCTGGCATTGGTACACTTTCATTTGCACCTGCAAGTAAAAAAGACTCGTTTATGTTTTACAGTTTCAGCAATTTCACCACTCCTGGAACTATCTATAAACTCGATATAAATTCAGGAAAGTCAATACTATACACAAAACCAAATTTCAAAATAAACACTGATAATTTTGAAACGAAACAAGTATGGTTTACTTCTAAAGACGGCACTAAAATTCCGATGTTCGTAGTACATAAAAAAGGAATTAAGTTAGATGGCACGAACCCAACTTTATTATATGGTTACGGAGGGTTTAATATTAGCTTAACACCAGCATTTAGCGTATCTAACATGTATTTTATGGAGCAAGGAGGAATATATGCTCAAGTTACACTTAGAGGTGGTGGAGAGTATGGAGAGGAATGGCACAAAGCAGGAATGCTCGATAAAAAACAAAATGTATTCGACGATTTTATTGGTGCTGCAGAATACTTAATTGCCGAAAAATATACAAACTCTTCTCGTTTAGCAATAAGTGGAAGATCAAATGGAGGACTATTAGTTGGAGCATGTATGACACAACGCCCAGATTTATTTAAGGTTGCACTACCAGGTGTTGGAGTATTAGATATGTTGAGATATCACAAGTTCACCATTGGTTGGGGTTGGGCTGTTGAATACGGAAGGAGCGATAAACAAGATCAGTTTAACTACTTAATTAAATACTCGCCATTACATAATGTAAAAGACTCTGTTAATTACCCAGCAACTTTAATTACTACCGCAGACCATGACGATAGAGTGGTGCCTGCACATTCGTTTAAATTTGCTGCAACATTGCAAGAAAAGCACAAAGGCGAAAACCCAATTTTAATTCGCATCGATTCTAAAGCAGGCCACGGGGCAGGCAAACCTACTTCAAAAATTATCGAAGAAGTAGCTGATATCTGGAGTTTTGTATTTTGGAATTTTAACTACGAAATTCATAAAAAATAAGAATAAATAAATCGTTTTGACGATTTAACTAAAGCATTCTTTAATTTGGTGGCACCACTTAAGTGGTGCCACCATTTTTTATTTAAATACCTATTTGCCAAGTATTTAAATATTTTTATATGTTTAAACAAACAAAATTCGCTTGAGAGTGTTTAATCATTTGTAACCTAAAAAATATTAGAAAATATGGAGAATACGCTTACAACAATTAAATGGGTTTTAGATCCCGCACACTCAGAAGTGCAATTTAAAGTTAAACACTTAGTAATTTCTACAGTTACTGGAACCTTCAACGTTTTTGGTGGTGAAATTATCACAGATAATGATGATTTTGAAAATGCAAGTATCAATTTCAGTATAGATACCAATAGCATTGACACGAACCAACAAGATCGTAACGGACATTTAAAATCTGATGATTTTTTCTCAACAGAAAAATACCCAACGATGAACTTTGTTTCTTCATCATTCAAAAAAATATCGGGAAATGAGTACAAACTTGTTGGTGATTTAACAATAAGAGATGTAACCAAATCGGTAGAATTAGATGCAGAACTTGGTGGAATAATGGTTGACCCTTACGGAAATACTAAAGCTGGATTTGAAGTAGTTGGTAAAATAAACAGAAAAGAATACGGTTTAATGTGGAGTGCAATTACCGAAGCAGGTGGTGTAGTAGTGAGTGATGAGGTGAAACTAAACATTAACGTGCAGTTTGCAAAGCAAGCGTAATAGCAAATAGCTTTGAGCGGGGAGATTGGAGCCCTTATAAATATATAAGAATTGATTAGATACGAGGAACCATAAATATTTATTTATATATTGTTTCTCGTATTTTTAGTTAATGAATTATGGAAATCAACTACAAAAAATCAGAAACTAAAGGTTCAATCTACTTTGAGTTAGATGGAAAAGTAGTTTGGAGAAATGACGTATTCAATTGCTAGCCCTACACTAATTATTATTAACCATACAGAAGTTGGTGAAGAATTAAAAGGCAAAGGAGCAGGAGCGCAACTACTCTCAGCTTTAGTTTAATATGCAAGAGAAAATAATATCAAAATTATCCCACTTTGCCAATTTGCGAAATCGATGTTCGATAAAAAAGAAGTACTTAGAGAGGTATTAAATTAATAGAAATAAAAATGGCCACAATAATGTAATGCGGCCATTTAAAATTTCAAAATCTTGTTTTACTATTAACTTGCGGATAGTGCATTCGCACCACTCACAATTTCTAATATTTCATTTGTAATAGCAGCTTGGCGGGCCTGGTTATATGATAAGCGTAATGCTCTCAATAATTCACCTGCGTTATCTGTTGCTTTATCCATCGCAGTCATTCTTGCTCCGTGTTCTGAAGCATGAGAATCTAACAACGCTTTGTATAATTGAATTTTTACGGATGAAGGAATTAATCCGCTTACAATTTCTTCTTGTGAAGGCTCTAATAAATAATCTACGTTTGATTTAGCAGTGGCACTTACAACAGTTGCTTGAACTGGTAACAATTGTTCGGTAGTTAAAATTTGCATCGCTGCATTTTTAAACTGATTGTAAACTACTTCTACCCTATCCCATTCTCCGGCTACAAATCCTGCCATAATTTCGTTGGCAATTTTTGTTGACGTTCCGAAATTCAAATTGTTAAACACATCATTATTATTCCCAATAACATTAAACTTGTTTTTAGTGAAATAATCTTGAGCTTTTTTACCAATTGCAACGATGTGTAAATTGCCAGATTTTTTAAATCCTGCATATTTTTCATTAATTAGATTATTTGCAGTTTTAATTGCGTTCGCGTTAAATGCTCCTGCTAAACCTCTATTAGAAGTAATCACTACTACTAATACATTTTTCAACTCGCGTTGTATGGTATACTCACTTTCGTTTCCTTCTAAACTGGCTGTAAGATTTGCTAAAATATCTTTCAACTTATTTGCATAAGGTCGCATTTGAACAACTGCGTCTGTTGCTCTTTTCAACTTCGCAGCAGATACCATTTTCATGGCTTTTGTAATCTGCTGAGTCGAGTTTACAGATGCTATTCTTAAACGTACTTCTTTTAAATTTGCCATTTTTCTTTTGAAAAAATATAAGCAATCTCGCCCTTTAGAGGCGAAATTTAATTAATTAATATTTTGAAGAAATTTCTTTCGCAACAGTTTCTAACACTGTAGTAATAGAATCGTCGATTTTACCTGCACGAATTGCATCAAGTGTTGGTCTGTGACGTAATTCTAATTGGTTCAAGTATTCAGCTTCAAATTCTTTTACTTTATTTACCGGTACATTTCTTAATAAACCTTTTGTACCGCAATAAATCATTGCTACCTGTTTTTCTACTGGTACCGGAGAATATTGACCTTGTTTCAATATCTCTACGTTACGAGCCCCTTTGTCTAAAACAAATTTTGTGGTTGCATCTAAGTCTGATCCGAATTTAGAGAAGGCTTCTAGCTCTCTGTATTGCGCTTGGTCTCCTTTTAAAGTACCAGCAACTTTCTTCATCGATTTAATTTGTGCGTTACCACCTACACGTGATACCGATATACCTACGTTAATTGCAGGGCGAATACCTGCGTTGAATAAATTCGACTCTAAGAAAATTTGTCCGTCGGTAATAGAAATTACGTTTGTAGGAATATAGGCAGAAACGTCACCTGCTTGAGTTTCGATAATTGGCAAAGCTGTTAATGAACCACCGCCTTTTACAATTCCTTTAATAGAATCTGGTAAATCATTCATTGCTTGTGCAACCGAATCTGTCGCGTTAATTTTCGCTGCTCTCTCTAATAATCTCGAGTGTAAGTAAAACACGTCACCTGGATAAGCCTCACGACCTGGTGGGCGGCGCAATAATAAAGATACCTCACGGTAAGCAACTGCTTGTTTAGATAAATCATCATACACAATTAATGCAGGGCGACCAGTATCTCTAAAGAATTCACCAATTGCAGCACCTGCAAAAGGAGCAAAGAATTGCATTGGAGCAGGATCTGCAGCTGAAGCAGCCACAATAATTGAGTATGCCATTGCACCTTTTTCTTCTAACGTACGAACGATGTTCGCTACTGTAGAATTCTTTTGTCCAATTGCTACATATATACAGATAACAGGTTCCCCTTTATCGTAAAATTCTTTTTGGTTGATAATTGTATCAATTGCCACAGTGGTTTTACCAGTCTGACGGTCGCCGATGATTAACTCACGTTGTCCACGACCTACAGGAATCATCGCATCTATCGCTTTCAAACCTGTTTGTAACGGTTCGTTTACTGGCTGACGGTAAATTACCCCTGGAGCTTTACGCTCAATTGGCATTTCATATAAAGTACCAGCAATAGGACCTTTACCATCTATTGGTTGACCTAATGTATTTACTACACGTCCTAACATGCCATCACCTACTTTAATAGATGCAATACGTTTTGTACGTTTAATAGTATCTCCTTCTTTAATGTTATCTGAACTTCCCAATAATACAACACCCACGTTGTCTTCTTCTAAGTTCAATACAATTCCTTGTAATCCGTTATCAAATTCTACAAGCTCGCCCGATTGTACTTTTGTTAAACCGTACACTCTCGCAATACCATCTCCTACTTGTAATACGGTACCTACTTCTTCTAATTCAGATTCTGACTTGAAGCCCGACAATTGTTGTCTTAATATCGCCGATACTTCATCTGGTCTTACTTCTACCATAGTATTTTGTGTTTATTGATTATGTTATTTTTTAAATTATGTTAATTGCTGAAGCTCTTTTGTAATTTCTGTAAGCTCTTCGCAATGCTTGTATCAAATTGTTTATCGCCTACGGTTAATAAAAACCCGCCGATAAGTTTTTCGTCAACTAATTGCTCTAGTATAATTTGTTTGCCTGTAGCTTTAGCAACAATATTTATAATTTCGTTTGCAGCTTGCTCAGTTAATTTAGTAGCCGAAACTACTTTTGCTTTTAAAATATTTTTCTTTTCGTTGTATTGCTCAATAAATTCTTTTGCAGTTGCATGTAATACTTCTGCTCTGGTTTTATTAATTACAATTTCAAAGAATGATTGAGTGCTTTTAGTTACTTGCGAGCCAAAAATCCCTTTCAATATTTTCCCTTTTTTATCAATCGGAACAATTGGGTTTTTTAGCACAGCAACTAATTCAGAACTAGCTTTTGTAGCCGCTAAAAACAAATCAATATCACCTTTTACTTGCTCAAGTTCATTACGTTCTATGGCTAAGTCGATAAGTGATTTTGCGTATCGTGTTGCAACTCTAATTTCTGACATAATTTTATTTCGAATTAATCTTAGCCTAATTTTACTTCTTTCAACAAATCAGCTACCAAGCTTTCTTGTTTAGACTTGTCGTCTAATTGCTTACGCAAAACTTTTTCTGCAATTTCAATTGATAAAGATGCTACTTGTGTTTTTACTTCTGCTAATGCCGCATTCTTTTGGTTGTCAATTTCAACTTTAGCTTTATCAATTAATTTGTTAGCTTCTGTTTGAGCTAAGCCTTTTGCATCTGCAACCATTCCATCTCTCAACTCTTTCGCTTCTTTCAATATTTGGTCGCGCTCTGCTCTTGCTTGTTTCAACAATTGCTCACTTTCGTTATTTAATCTTGATAACTCTTCTTTTGCTTTTTCAGCTGCACTTAACGCATCTTCAATTGAACGCTCACGATCGTCAAGAGCTTTCATAATTGGCTTCCATGCAAATTTGCCTAAAATGAAAAGTAATAAAAGGAAAGAGATAGTAGTCCAAAAAACTAAACCAATACTTGGGGTTACTAATTCCATATTTTTAAGTATATATTTTTAATAATTAAAATCAAATGTTTAAAAAAGCCCGTAGCCAATCGCTACAGGCTTTTTGTCGGATCAACCATTTCCTAACAAAGCAACTACCACACCGAATAATGCAACACCTTCTACAAGGGCTGCAGCGATGATCATTGCTGTTTGGATTTTTGAAGCTGCTTCTGGTTGGCGTGCAATACCTTCCATTGCAGAACCACCAATTCTTCCGATACCTAAACCAGCACCGATTACTGCTAAACCGGCACCAATTGCTGCGATACTTCCTGTCATTTTATTTTATTTTAAGTTAAAAATTAATTCAATTTATTATCAAATAATCTTAGTGATGTCCCTCCGAATGCTCATGCTCTCCATGTTCTTCAGAAACTGCCGTTCCTATAAACAAGGCTGTTAACATCGTAAAAATAAAGGCTTGTAAAAATGCTACCAATAATTCTAAAACATCCATAAAAATTACGAACGCAACAGATACCGGTGCAATGGCCAAACTTTTAAATATGAAAATCAATGAAATTAAACTCAATACAATAATGTGCCCTGCAGTAATGTTCGCGAATAAACGGACAATCAATGCAAAAGGCTTTGCTAACAAGCCAATAATTTCTACCGGTATCATTATCGGCCATAATGCCTTTGGTACATGTGGTGCATAAACGTGTTGCCAGTATGCTTTATTCCCATTTAAATTAGTAACAATAAAGGTAATTACACCCATTACCAGTGTAAAAGCAATGTTTCCTGTTAAATTAGCTCCTCCTGGGAAAAATGGAATTAAACCCATGATATTATTAATCCAAATGAAAAAGAAAATGGTTAATAAGAAAGGCATAAAACGAGCATATTTATAACCCAAATTTGGCTTCGCAATTTCGTCTCTCACAAAAATAATAATAGGCTCTATTACCGATTGGAATCCTTTCGGTGCTTTTCCTTCTCTCTTTTTGTATGATTTTGCTACCGTTGTAAAAATTAATAACAGTACAATAATTGATAAAAACATAGATGCAACGTTTTTTGTAATGGAGAAATCCATTACTTTTTTAGACGCTTCCTCATCAATTAAACCTGCTTCGTTTACAACTTTAATATGATTGTGCTCTATTTTATAAGTATAGTGCTTGCCTTTGTATGCAGAATCTCCGTGATGGAAGTTACTTGAAGAAAAAGTTTCTAATCCTTTATCAGTATATAATATTACTGGTAAACCAACAGAAGTATGTCCCCATAAATGCCACTCATGTCCATCAGCAATGTGATGTAAAATCATTTCTCCAGCATTAAAGCTCTCTTCTTCATTGTGTTGTGTTGCATGTGTAGCGTCAACAGTGTGATGAGTTGAATCTTTTACCTCAGCCGCTTCATGTTCGTGTTTTTCCGACTCATTTGCATAAGTCGATGCTATGGAAATACAAAAAATAGCAGAAAACAATAAAATTGATTTCATTTTTTTAGTAAAAAAGCCTCTTCTGCGCATCTATTTTATGATTTTATTATTTTTTAAGAGCGCGCAAGTTATACAATAACGTATAAATTTCAAAGGTCGAATAAATAAAATATGGCAGGAAAAAACTTATTAGAAATCCAATCTTATCAATTCTATTTCCATAAATAAAAATAAGTGCGAATACCATGCTTAAAAGCAGTTTTGCAACCACTACTGCCAATACAATAAATACTGAACTATCTGCAGATTTTTTTAATCCCCACTCACAAACTCCATATGCTGCCATTCCAATCACATAAAAAAACAAAATATAGGTTGGGTAATCACTTAAAAAGTAGTTGCGCACCATCAAATTATTCATTACTTCTCCAATTCCATACATTAAAAAAGCAATAAATAGGGTATATATTGAATACTTTAATAGGCTCATCTTATTTATTAAGTGATTTAATTACTTGATACATTGAAGCGATTACGCTAAAGAGTGCTAAACTAATGGTCATCCAAGGTGTTGTTAATTCCCATTTTTTGTCGAGATAATGTCCCAAATAACTTAAACCTCCTATGGTTACTAGCATTTGAAAGCCTAAACCAGCGTATTTAAAATAATTGTTCAATTTTCCTCTATTTCTTGAAGAGACTTTTCTGTTTTAGATTTTGATGAATATCCCTTTTCTGAAGATATTCCCATGTTGCAATTCCCACTAAAAATAGCACCAGACTCCACGATTAACTTATTTGTAACCATATCCCCTTCAATACGTGCCGATGATTTTAAAAAGATAGTATCTGAAACTGTTAAATCGCCCTCGAGCCGCCCGCTAATATCGGCATTAGAACCAATAATATCGCCTACCACTTTACCAGTAACGCCAATTACAACTTTAGCTTTAGAAATTACATTGCCTATAATCTCCCCATCTATACGTATATCTCCTTTACAAGACATGTCGCCTGTAATGGTCGTGCCTTGTCCAATTAAATTAATCGAGCCATTTAACTCGTTTTCTTTAGTGGTTTTGTGTTCTTTTTTTTCAAACATAATTTAAAAATTTATGTAATCCTTTGGATTCATAGCGTTGCCCTTGAACCAAAGTTCAAAGTGTACATGCGGGCCCGTTTGCATTTCACCAGAATCGCCAACAATAGCAATAGGCTCCCCAGAACGCACAAAGTTACCAACTTTTTTGAAAAGCACAGAACAATGCTTGTATATTGAAACCAGGTCATTTCCATGCTGTATTGCGATTACATACCCACCATCAGATGTCCAGCTGGCAAACAATACGCTTCCCTCCAAAGTTGCTTTTACGGGCATCCCTTTTGTTGCCGCAACATCAATTCCATAATGCCCTTTTCTAGGATTGTATTTTTCAGAAATAATGCCCTTTACGGGCGTAAAAAAAGTGTACCCTGCTATCCCTGTTGGCTTTGCATTGCTTTCTTTAATTTCAAATCCGTACTGATTTTGATCTTCAATCATAAGCCTTAACAACGAATCTTCCTCAGGTTTAGCACCAATTCTAAAGGTAGTATCTTTTAATATGGGCTTGCTATTTTTATTGATGGTATCGTTCAGTCCAACTGTACCGTTAATTACACTTTTAACGTTCGCAATGTACTGATCATTAGCATTAATTATCATTTGCATAGAATCTACCCTCAATGCCATTTCAGAGATGTCTCTTCGCAATGAAACATCTGCATATCCAGGAATATACTCTTTTAATGGTGTGAATATTAAAACTGAAGTTACGATGCTTATCCATAACACCAATAGTATGCTTCCTAGAATGAAAACATTTAGCCTATTTAAGGTAAACGAGGCCTTTTCTTCAAAGGTTTCGTCGTTAAGAATTACTAATTTGTACTTATTCTTTAAACGATCTAGTATTTTTTGCTTCTTTTTGCTCATACGCGATACGTACAAATTAAACCATTTTTATTGAATAGTACTTAATCGTAATAAGTTTTAAAAGAATATCATTAAATAAAATAAATTTGTAATCCATTAGTTATATGATAAACAAATAAAATTGAAAACGAATACCCTCAAAATATTTATATACTTTATGATGATTTTGGTCTTGATCTCATGTAAATCAGGAAAAAAATCTACGATTGGAAAAATTTACCATGATATTACCGCTCATTATAATGGATATTTCAACGCTAAACTAAAAATAGACAACACGGAGAGGCAAAACGACAAGTCGTTTCAGGATCGATATGACGATATTTTACCTGTATTTAAACTTGCGAAAGAAGATTCTGAAGCAAAATCTGGCAAAAGTGCTGGCAACCAAACCATGGATGAGGCCATTAAAAAAGCATCTCTTGTGGTGCAAAGGCACGAGCAGAGTAAATGGATTGACGATTGTTATTTTGAAATTGGAAGGGCCTATTTTTACAAGAAAGATTATTTTACAGCGGCAGAAACGTTTCAATTTGCAGCTGGCAGATATAAAGACAAAGAAGTAGGCGACAAGTCATACATCTGGCTAATAAAATGCTACATCATATTAAAAAAATATCCTCAAGCAGAATCAGTAATTAACATTGCACTTGCCAGTGAAACTTTCCCTAAAAAATACATATCTGAGTTATTTGCAACAGTAGCCTGGTATTATATTGATAAAAAAAATTATGCGAAAGCTGTTGAATATTTAGAAAAAGCAACAGTTATTCAAAAGAATAAAAATAAACGTGCAAGATACACATACATTACCGCTCAACTATTAGAAAAAATTAATGAAGAAGGTAAAGCGGGTGTTAAATACCTGCAAGTTGTAAAATTGAATCCTGCATATGACTTACTATTTAACGCAAAAATAAATTCAGCAAGATTAGTGCAGAGAAGCTCTATCAGCTCTAAAAAAAACTTAGAAAAAGAGTTTATAAAAATGCTGTCCGATCCTAAGAATAAAGAATTTAGAGATCAGATTTATTATTCGCTAGGGTTGATCTACGAAAAAGAAGAGGAAGAAGAGAAAATGATAAATGCATTTAAATCTTCTGCTTCCAGCAGCTTAAACAATTTAAGTCAAAAAGGGTTAGCCTATTTCAAATTAGCGAATATACATTACGACCTAGAGCGGTATCAAATTTCGCAAATGTATTATGACAGCGCAAGTGCATTTTTGCCAAAAACAAACCAGGATTATGAATTCGTAAACAAACGCAAAACTAGTTTAACAAAGTTAGTCGAAAATTTAATAATTATACAGCGCGAAGATAGTTTAATGCGTTTAGCTCGAATGCCAGAATCAGCCCGCATTGCCTATGTTGAAAATGTAATTAAAAAAGAAAAAGAAGAAAAAAAACGACAACTTGAAGAAGAAAAAAGAATTGCAGAGCAAGCACTAAATAATATTTCCAGAACAAACGATGGATTAACAAAAAACACAACAAACGCTAATGCTGGTAGCACTTGGTATTTTTATAATCAGAACTCAATTGGCCTAGGCAATGCAGACTTTGTTAAAAAATACGGTCGCAGAACATTGGAAGACAATTGGAGAAGATCCAACAAAGAGTCGTTTGCAAGTTTAAATGCCACTAATAATGGAGAAGTTTTTGATGAAGAAAAAGGAAATGCTGAGAATAAAAATGATGATGCTGCGCTAAAGAAAAAATACTTAGCTAATATCCCAACAACTCCGGCGAGCATAAGTGCTTCTGCAGATAAAATGGTAAAAGCATATTATAACATTGGTCAGTTTTATAGAGAAGAAATTATTAATTTGAAAGAATCTATTAAGGCTTATGAAACTTGTGTCTCTCAATTTCCAGACAATAAGCTGCTACCCGAAATATATTTTAACTTATTCAGGCTGTATGCCGATATAAATAACAGATCACAAAGCGAATATTACAAGAATAAAATTTTAAGTAATTTTCCAAATTCCTTAATTGCAAAAGTTATCTTAGATCCATCATACATATCAGAATCAAAAGCAAACGATTTAGCTGCACAACATTTTTACGACAACATTTACGATGCATATAAAAATGGCAGTTACGAGGCTGTGTTTAGCTCTAAGTCTAGAATTGATACGCAGTACCTAAATACTAGTATCGCGCCGAAATACTACTACTTATATGCACTCACACAAAACAAAGTAAATGGGCAAGTTTCATTTGAAACTTCTTTGCAAAAACTATTGAATGATTTCCCCTCATCGGATGCTGCAAATATGGCACGTGAACATTTAAAGAAAATTGAAGAACAAAAAAACCCTGAATTAAAAAAAATAAGAGAGGAAGATCCTGTAAATTTTGAATTTGAAAAAAAAGCAAAATATAGCGTGATGATTTCTACTGATTTATCTGTTTTAAGAGACACTAAAAATAATTTAGTGCGATTTAACAACACAGAATTTTCATTAAAAAGCCTGCGCATTAACTCGGAATTATTGGGAGATAAAGAGCAGTTAATCCTAATAGACAATTTTGAGGATGCGTCCAGTGCACACGAATACATTAATGCATTAAATAAAAAACTAAATGAAATAGTTAAGCTAAAGGCTAATACTTACGTAATTTCTTTTATTTCTGAACGTAATTTAAAAACATTAAGAGAAAGTAAAGCAATCAAAAAATACATTCAATTTTACAATGGTAATTATTAATAAGTAATGAGTGATAAATCTACTTCTGGCAACTACTTTTACATTAAGAGGTTTTGGCAAATTATTGCCGTAATGTTTTTATTTGTTGTACTCTTATTAAGTTCTATTGGCTTTGGCTTATTTGGAGAATTACCAACATTTAGAGATTTAGAAAACCCAAAAAGCAGTTTAGCTTCTGAAATTATTTCAACAGATGGTCAAGTTTTAGGAGCTTATTACATTCAAAACAGATCAAACACTAAATTCAAAGATTTATCACCTAATTTAATTAATGCGTTAATTGCTACGGAAGATATTCGTTTTTACGACCATTCAGGCATCGATTTAAAAGGTACTTTTGCCATTCTTTTTTATTCGGCTATTGGTAAAAAAAGGGGCTCTAGCACCATCACGCAACAATTGGCAAAAAACTTATTTCCGCGCAAAAAACAAACCATTTTCAACATTGGAATCATCAAACTAAAAGAATGGTTAACGGCTATAAAAATTGAACGGAACTATACTAAGGAAGAAATTATTACCATGTATTTTAATACTGTTGAATTTGGAAATAATTCATTTGGCATAAAAACTGCCGCAAAAACATATTTCAACAAACTACCTTCTGAGTTAAAAATTGATGAAGCAGCGCTACTTGTTGGTATATTAAAAGGCACCACCGTTTATTCTCCAATTCGCAACCCAGATCGTTCTCTAAGAAGGAGAAATGTAGTGTTGGCCCAAATGGAAAAATACGGTTACATTACTAAGACTGAATACGAAGAAGCAATTTCATCTGAATTAAATTTAAAATTTACAAGCCCAACACATAACCAAGGTTTAGCAACTTACTTTAGAGAATACTTGCGTATAGAGTTGCAAGCTTGGTGTAAAGAAAATACAAAATCAGATGGCGAACCTTATGATTTATATAGAGACGGATTAAAAATATACACTACACTCGATTCGCGTATGCAACGCTATGCTGAGGAAGCCGTAAAAGAGCACTTAACGTACCTTCAGAAGGAGTTTAACAACCATTGGAAAGGCAAAACGCCTTGGGGTAAAAACACTGATATTATTAGTCTTTCTATGAAACGAAGTGAGCGCTATATGTTGATGAAAGAAGAAGGTGCAAGTAATGAAGAAATACAAAAAGTGTTTAATACTCCAACTTCCATGACAGTCTTTACTTGGGCTGGCGATAGAGACACTGTGATGACTCCCTTAGATTCTATTAAGTATTATAAATGGTACTTGCGTTCTAGTTTTATGTCGATGGATCCACACACTGGCCATATAAAAGCTTGGGTAGGTGGGCCAGATTACAGGTACTTTAAATACGATCAAGTAAAAACTGGCAAGCGCCAAGTAGGTTCTACCTTTAAACCTTTAGTGTACACTGTTGCAATGGACAATGGCTGGTCGCCATGTTTTGAAGCCCCCAATTTGCCAATTGTCTTTGAAGATTTCGATAATTGGTCGCCAAAAAATTCGGATGGTAAAGATGGAGGCATGATGACGCTTAGAATGGGCTTAGCAAATTCTGTGAATTTAATTACAGCCTATATGATGAAGCAAGTAGGGCCGCAAGCAGTAGTAAATGTGGCAAAAAAAATGGGCATTACAAGTGAAATTCCTCCTTACCCATCTATTTGTTTAGGTACACCAGATGTGAGCTTATATGAGATGGTGGGTGCTTATTCAACCTATGCTAATAAAGGTGTATGGACCGAACCCGTTTACATTACACGTATTGAAGATAAGAACGGAAATGTACTTTTTGAAAAAGTGCCGCGAAAAGTAGACGCATTAAGTGAACAAACAGCTTATTTAATGATTTACATGATGAAAGGTGTAATTGATAAAGGTACTGGCTTGCGTTTACGCGGACCACGCTACAAATTTACAAATCCTATCGCTGGCAAAACAGGAACTACTCAAGAAAATTCAGACGGTTGGTTTATTGGGATCACTCCCGATTTAGTTTCTGGAACTTGGACCGGTGCAGAAGATAGAATTGTGCATTTTAGATCTACCAATTTAGGAGAAGGTGCAAATACTGCATTGCCAATTTGGGCATTGTACATGAAAAAAGTGTACGGAGATGCAAGCCTTTCTATTTCGCAACGAGATTTTGAAGCTCCTCCCGGAGGACTAAGCATAGTAGTAGATTGCGATCAATATAAAAAG
>JBILKW010000166.1:0-4961 GCA_044376465.1 Sphingobacteriales bacterium
GGCCACCACTTAAGTCTGCCCACCACTTAAGTGGTGGCACCAAAAAGCTGCATTTATGCAGGTTTTTATAAATACCTGTATAAATGCAGCTTTATCCCATATTTTAATAAACTATTCTTTTATTTACTTGGTGGTTATAAATATAATTGTTATTAAAAATTAACTCCTAATCCTATAATAAATCTGTATGTATTGGAAGTTTGTGTATCTCTCAAATTTTCAATAAATGCTTTTTGAAAGTTTAAATTGAAGTTCAAATTTTTATAATACGAATCTACTCCAGCAACCAAATAATGTGATGTTCCATTGGTATTAATTACTGCTTGGTCGCTTAGCAGATCTTCTTTAGCAAATTCTAATAAATAACCTAAAGAAGGAATTATAGATATAGTTTCGTTGCCCATTGTGTAATAAAAAGTTGAGTTCGACGAAAACCGATCTGCAAATCTATAGTTCAGATTATTTTCTGTATTCATCCTGTACAAGATTTCCTCGTTGAAGCTTATTTTTTTATACTTTAATAAATAACCTGTATTATAAATTAGGTCCCAACTCCCTGTTCCAGTTTGTATATGTTGGTCTAAATAACCACTATTTGAGTTGATATTATATCTACCTGTTGGTGCTTTTAATCCTACTCCAATAACTACTCTAGAAACAACTTCATTTTTAGATTCAGTTTTGTAAATCTGATATCGAAAAAGTCCTTGTACATCGCCGATATAATTATAGGCATCCATCACTAGGCCTTTTTCTTCCACACTATTCATGGAAAAAGGTAGCATCACTACTACTTGCATTTTTCTGCTTAAATTTAATTGTGCCCAAGCCTCAATGGTTTGAAAGGTTCTTGTTTGAGGATTTGTGGAATGCACAACTCCATTATGAACATGTGCACTGCTTGTTTCATAAAGACTATGACGATATTTTAAACTAATTCCATTTTTTACTTGATTAGGATGTAATCCCATGTATAAACTACACATATCGCAACCAGCAAAAGAATTGTTTAAAGAAAATACCATAGCCATTAGTATGATCCATTTCTTAAATGTAGCATACTTTAATGTTATGTTATTCATAATAAAAAAGCTCCCCGAAGGGAGCGTTTTAATTAATGTTCGTGATTGTGTACATGGTCTACTGTAAACATTCCTGCATAATTGTTTGCAATATTAACAGAGTATGGACTAAACATAACTACGGTATTTAGTTTATAGTCTACTTTGGTAGGTCCATCAACTAATTTACCAGCATCAACATATAAATGCACCATTGGTCCATCGGTACCATGTTCTTCTCTTACTTGAGCATTTTCTGCTCCAAAAGCCAAAGAAACAGTTTTGATATTATTTAAAGTTGGAGACGAATAGCCACCAAAGCCACCAATATGAAATATATATGGAGTGCCTGTTAATATAGAATCTGTTGGATCATCAAAACTTCCTTCCATTTTCAAAAAGATATAACCAGAATTCCATGTCCAATACATACCTGCTGCAGCACCACCTACGTCTAATACGCCTGTTCTCTCTGTTGCTGGTTTTGTGTTTCTTAAACTGTCTATCCCAACCATAAATTTCACTGCAGTATAATTACCTTCCGGAATTCTTAAACTAATTTCTCTAGAACTAGCAACATTTTCTTTGATCAAAAAATAGCTACTGTCTTGTGGTACTGTGTAAGAAGATCCATCAGAATTTACGAAAACAATATTGCTTATAAAATAATCGAACTTACTTATAGAATAACTTTGATTAAATGAGTTTGTATAAAATGGAGAATCTAGCACTAGTCCTAATGAACCCACTTTATTGTCAAATTCTATGGTAATATAACCACTTCTATTTGGGTCAATGTCGCTTGTATGATGAGTTTCATCTTCTTTTTTACATGCTGAAAATAAAGTAACTAGTATAGATAGACTTAATATGATTTTTTTCATTGTATATAATATTATTCCACGACATACTTTTTAACAAGTACGAATGGTTTTTGTGATTAATAAATTAGTAATTAAATTGATTTTTTAGGAAAGACTCCAAAAATTGGGTGGCTGAAAACGAGTTTCGTGAAATTCAGATAATTTGTATTGTTTTAACTCAATATATTCAGGAACTTGTGTAATAAAAATTTGAGCTAAAGAATATTCTTGTTCTATATAAAGAAGTTCTTTTATGTTTTTCAGGGTATTAATAATGATACCTTCTGCTTCTTTCTCCGAAGTTTGTTTTTCAATAAAACACTTACCTAAACAACAAGAGTCTTCTACATCTCTGTTTATACATAGTTTTTCTATTACGTATTCTTTTTCTAGCTCATAAAATCCAAAAACCAATGTTTTCTGGACACTTATAAGTAAAAACAATAATGCAAACGTTATAGATAGTACTTGTTTCACTTTGCAAATATAATAAATCTTGGAATCAATATTTGTAATATAAGTAACAAAAACCTTGCCTAATTTAACACTTCTTCTAAAACATGATGAGATTTTAATCCCTTAAAATTCGGGATATGCCATTCGTAGTACCTAATTAAATCCATTAGTAATTGCTTTCTAACTTCAGATTGAATTTTTACATCCTGGATTTCTTCGAAAGTAGAGGACATTAATAATTGCATTACTAAGGTGCATTTCTCATTCATAAACAAAGGATGCTCTGGCATTTTATTTAAAAACTGCGCATTTTTTAAGTCGAAATAAAGATCGTTTTTATTTTTTTCTTGCGGATAAAACCCTAGGTATTTAGAGTATTTCAACATAAACCACAAATGATAGTTTGCATTTGAACCTTCATTCAAATCTAACAATTCGATGGCATGAAATACAAACCCAAACAACTCTTCGTCATTTGGTTGTTCTTTCAGGGTTTGGTAAAGTAGTTCGCAAATAAATAAGGAAACAGATGTTTTAATTACATCCATTGAAATATTGTTTAATATGGGTTCATTTCTTAATTCGGAAATTCTTTGTAAGCCACTGTTTTCTTTATGATATACCACCATCTGCAATAAATGCAATGGTTGTAACATGGAAGTTCTAATTTTGGATTTATTCTTACGTACACCTTGTAATAAATACGATTGAACTCCAAATTTTTCAGTAAAAATTTGTACTACTAAACTACTTTCAGAGTAAGGTGTACATTTTAAAATGATACCTCGTGTTTTATGTAGCATTAACGAACAAATAATATTTTGTTTACCATTTTCTCTACACCCTCAATATCCGTAGAGAAAACTAAATATACTCCTGTACTCACTCGCTCTCCACTAAAGTTTTTACCATACCATATTGCTTGTGCACCATTAGCCCTTGTATGAAATACAATTTTACCATTTACGTCAGTAATTTTTACATCTGCATTTTGCACAAGCCCTTCTATAGCTATGGGCCCTGTATACGTTTCTTTAACTGGGTTAGGAAAAACCATTACGGTTTCTTTATTAGTTTCAGACCCTTCAGTTGCATCTCCTCTATACGAAATAATACCCTCATCACTTGCAAAATATACCTCGCCTGTATTTGGGTCGATGGCAATATCATTAATTCTATTGGATAATAAAGGGCTGTTACTTTTATTGAAATAACTGATTTCTTTAGTTCCATCTTCAGAAAATAACCAAGCGCCATTAGTAGTGCCAACCCATTTTCTATTCGCTCCATCTACTTTAATGCATGTAATGGTTTCATTTTCTAAAAGTGATTGCACAAATTCGCCGTCTACAATTTTAATTGGTTGGGCATCAATATTAGTGGTTGTTAAGATAATTGATGGATTGTAAAATACAGTTAAGCCTTTATTGGTTCCCACCCAAATTTTGCCTTCTTTTTCTTCTGTAATACACAAAACTTCAGTTGCTTCTTTTGGTAAATTTCCCGCACCTTCGCCAACACCTAATTTTTTATAAGTTAGTGTACCATTTGTATTTTCTTTAAACACCAAAATATTATTACTTCTCGGAATGCACACCCATTTCTGGTCGTTTCTATCAATGGTAATATCTGATACGTATTTTAATTCTTGAAATACTCCAGGGAACTCAAACGATTGCCACTGGCCATTTGCTTTTCTAACGGATACTGGTTTCTCTGCCCAATAATTTGTTACCCATAGTTGGTTTTTAGAATCAAATGCAATACCTGTAATTCTGTACTGCCCATCGTTTCCAAGCGCTTCCCCAATAGTTGAATTGTGGTAACTATAGTTTTTAACATACTCTCCGTTATTAAATTCGGCTAAGCCTTTCCAAAACGTTCCATAATATTCTCTCCCAGATATTGGGTCTATGGCTACCACGATAAAATCATACAATGAATCAAGCTCTGTTCTGTTCAAAAAATTCCTATTTTGCCATTTCTGATTTTCGTATCTGTAAATTCCGTTTTTTGTAAATTTATTCGAAAAATTATCACCTACTGTACCAGATGCTACAATTAACTTGTCATTGTTTATGGCCAATCTCCTAGCAATTGTTTCGTATGGCCCGTTCGGGAAATAGTTCGAGGTTACTCCCTCTGTAATCGTAAACCTTACCAATCCTCTTATATAGTCCGCAATCCATAAGTTGTTTGAATTATCATACAAAGCAGAGAAGGTGCTTCCTATAAAATTAGGCGTGTAATAAATAATTTCAGCGGCTAAATCAGGCTTGTAGGTTCTTACAGAAACATTTTCAATTACTAGCAATCGATCATTATCAACTCTCATCTTTCTAACATTCGCTGGGAAAATACTAGCTGCAGTTTGCCAATAAGTACCGTTATATATTTTTATCGAATCTTTAAATTTTGTGAATAATTGATTGTTGAAAGCTACCAATGTATATACGGCTGTATTCAAAGGAAATCTTTTTGAAGTGTCATGTCGTAACCAGTTTTGGTAATTTGCTAAATTGGGATTGTTGTAATTTGCTTCTAAAACGCCACTATCTGTTGCAGCGTAAATTTTGTTGTC
>JBILKW010000040.1:0-14745 GCA_044376465.1 Sphingobacteriales bacterium
ACATGGATAATGATGGGGATTTGGATATGGTGAGTGGAGCAAACGATGGCACCATTCACTTTTTCAGAAATACCGCAAATACAGGAACTAACATGAGTCTACAATATATTCCCAATTACTTCGGTGGCTTGGATTTAGGAAATTTCTCCACTCCTTTTATTTATGATTTCAATAAAGATGGTAAAAATGAAATAATAGTTGGTGAACGCTTCGATAATGTGAATTTATTAGAAAATATTGGTTCTGTTACAAACCCAAATTTTGTAATTGCAACAGATTCATTGTACAAAATTAACCTGAAAATGTTTGCTACTTATCCTAGTGGCAGAGCACATTTACAAATACAGACGCTCCGACCAAATGATGTTCCAAAAGTTGTACTGAGTAACGGAAACGGTAAACTTTATGTGATGGGAGAGGTTAGCACAAACTACACTCAAAAAATGAGCATCGTTACCGATTCGCTAAATTTAGATGCCGGGCAGTTTAGTTTTGCAAATGGAGGTTTCCCCTTTTCTATGGCCGATTTAAATGGAGATTCCAAACCAGAAATTGTAGTGGGCACTCCACAAGGTGGGCTGTTTTTATATAGAAATACTAGCTTAAGTGTTGGGGTAAATAACTACAAACTTGAGAACAGCATTCAAGTATTTCCAAACCCCGCAAATACCTTCATCAATATAAAGTCTACGAATAATGATTTGATTTGTAACGTTAAATTGATGGATCTAAATGGCAGAATACTAACTGAAACTAGCGCATCGAATTCAATTGTTAACATTAATTTAGAGGGAATAAGTAAGGGTATATATTTTATAAAAGTGCAAACGGGAAATAACATTACAACTAAAAAAATTGTAATAAGCAGATAATTAATTTCGAAAAGGATTTTGAAAATTCCGATTGTTAATAAACGTTGTATCTGTTAATGTTTTTAGAAAGGCAACCAAGGCTTGCTTTTCTCTAGTACTTAAACCTAAACCTCCAAATTGCTCCAATCGGTCTAAATTTTTAAGGAAGATTGGATCGATGTTATTATTTTCTTTAATACCGGAACTATAAAATTCAACTACTTCCGCTAAGGTGTTAAATCTACCATCGTGCATATAAGGACCAGAGAATTCTGCATTACGTAAAATTGGTACTTTAAATTTACCTGCATCTGTAGTTAAACCAGTAACTTCAACCAATCCTTTACCTGCTTGCTCCCCATCGTTCATTAATCCATTATTTCTAAAAACATCCACCTGAGAATTTGTTAACAAAGTTCTAACCCCTCCGTGGCAATGAAAACACTCCCCTCTTTCTGTCATAAAAATATTGAAACCTTCAAATTCTAATGGATCTGTAAAAAAAGATGCCGGTGATGCATTTAATATTACCAACTCATCTAGTTTAGAGTTTTGAGAAACCATGGTTCGCTCAAACTGCGCCAATGCTCGAGCAATATGCTCCATCGTAATTTCATCAGTACCAAATGCCGACCGAAAGTGTTTAGGATAGCTAGCATGCTCCTTTAGTTTCTTAACCACATTCGCTGGCGTTTCATGCATTTCAATCGGATTCAAAACCGGTTCTATTGCTTGAATTTCTAAACTGCTAGACCTACCATTCCAGAAAAATTTTTGTTGCCACGCTAAGTTTACAATGGCCATGGCTTGTATATTCCCAACTGCACCATTTACTCCTACGCTGTATTTTTTGTTATCGGTAAAAGAGTAACTAGGATTATGACAGCTTGAACATGATATTGTACTATCACTTGATAAAATAGGATCATAGAACAACATCCTACCTAATTCCACGCCCCTTTTAGTTAATGGATTATGATCTGGTTGTTCAAATACAGAAAAATGGCTTGGTCCAAAATTAGTAATTACTGTATCAGGTATTACATCTTTATTTGTATTAGCAGGCAATTCAGGATCGTCACATGCTATTAACAATGCAAGAAATGAAAAAAATATAAACAGGATTGTACTTAATCGTTTCATTAATTATTGTTGAATAATTGAAAATACACTTGATGTTGCATTTTGTTTAAATAATAATTGCTTTGCATCATTTTCCATGATGTATCCATACCCATCATTTAAATTTATTTTATTAAAACCATCTAACCATTGGTCCACATTCATGTTTAATTGAATAGTTGCTTTAGCACCTGCTTTTGCTGTATACTCAATCGGGAATTCCAATTTTACTTGGTTACCTTGTTTTCCTAAATGTATTCCATATCCACTCAATTGGTTTTGGTTGTTTAAAAAAACTCCATCCATCATCATAATATGATATCCACCACCTAATTGACTTGGCCATTCCATCGAATTATTTTCAGTATTGTTCTCCAAAGCAAATGATAAATTTCGAGCAGAGTCTATTCCAAATATAAACGATATTTTAGTGTACCTACCATCTGGAATGTCTTTTAAAATATAGTCTGATATAATTGAATTTGTTTCAGATAAATTGATAAACTTATACATGTTTACATCATACGACTCACCACTTTCTTTGTAAACAATAATTTTTGAAACGTAGTATTTTAAACTTTTTACATTCCAATTATTTTGCGTTTCAGTTGTATATATCAAATTATTATCGGCCCTTATTTCTAATACTTGGCTTTTATAATAATGTTTAAATTGAAAGGAAATTTGTGCATTCTCTAGCACGGTTTGCTCCTCCTCTTCACAAGAAAAAAGGAAAATGCTGAAAATGATGGATAAAAATAGAATACGCATATATCAAATTTAAGCTAAAATCGTACCAATAACGCTTATTTTCTATCTTTTTATACCTTTGTCTTAATTAGGCTGCTATGCTTCTAGATTTTAGATATTAAACATTAGATTTAGCTAGTTAAAAACTATTTAAAGAGTAAATAGTTTGAAGATAATAAAACAATATTTGTACAGAATACAAGAAAATGGCAAGAGAAAGAGCGAAGCTAAACAGTGGAAACGCGCAGGATGCAGAATTACCAAAAGCAAAAATAAATAAAGAGAGCCTTAAAAAGGCATTAATTCTTATAAAATACCTAAAACCATATAAAACCAAATTTATACTTGGTATATCGTTTTTAATTATTTCTACGCTGGCATCATTAGCCTTTCCAAAGGCAATGGGTAGTTTAATTGATGCTGCAACCATGGCCAAAGGTTATAGCAATATAAACACTGTTGCCTTGGTTTTATTAGGAATACTATTATTCCAAGCAATTACAACCTTCCTAAAAGTGATTTGGTTTGTAGAAGTGGCCGAACGTTCTTTAGCAGACTTGCGTAAAGACACGTATTTTAAATTGGTTACTCTACCCATGACATTCTTCTCACAACGACGAGTAGGAGAATTGAACTCAAGAATATCTGCAGACTTGTCGCAAATACAAGACAGTATAACGATAACCATAGCCGAATTACTTAGGCAAATTATTACATTGGTGGGTGGCGTTATTGCATTAAGTTTTGTATCCGTAAAACTAACGTTGATGATGCTTGCTATCTTTCCAGTGCTAATTGCAGTAGCAGTAATCTTTGGCAGATTCATTAGAAAAATTGCTCGTAAATCTCAAGATCAATTAGCAGAATCGAATGTAATTGTTGAGGAAACATTACAAGGCATTAGCAATGTAAAAGCATTTGTAAACGAAGCTTACGAAACCAATCGTTATCGCTCGTCAATGGACCAAGTAATAAAGTACGCTTTGCGCGGTGCTAAATACCGTGGAGCTTTCTCTGCCTTTATCATTTTCTGTTTATTTGGCGCCATTGTATCTGTGGTATGGTACGGCTCTAGCCTTGTACAAACAGGTGCTATTTCTGTAGGTGATTTAACCACATTTATTTTGTATGCAACGTACGTTGGTGCTGCAATGGGTAGTTTCGCAGAGTTGTATGCACAATTACAAAAAACGGTTGGTGCCACAGAACGTGTAATAGAATTATTAGACGAAAAGCACGAAGATATTAGCATTGAACTTCGACAAGGTATAGTTGATAAAAAAATAGTTGGCATTATAGAATTTGTAAACATTCAGTTCTCTTACCCTTCTAGAAAAGAAGTGGAAGTATTAAAAGGCTTGAGTTTTAAAGCTAATAAAGGAGAGAAAATTGCCATCGTTGGGCCAAGTGGAGCAGGTAAATCTACTATTGCCTCTCTTCTTTTACGTTTTTACAATCCGGATGCAGGAGAAATTTCATTTGATGGAGTAAATGCAAACGAGTACAGTTTATCAGACATCAGAAATCAAATTGCAATTGTGCCACAAGATGTATTACTGTTTGGAGGTACCATTCGAGAAAATATTTGTTACGGAAAAATTACTGCTACAGATGAAGAGATTTTTGAAGCAGCACGTAAAGCAAACGCACATGAATTTATAAGCTCTTTCCCAGAAGGCTACCAAACAGTGGTAGGCGAACGCGGTATAAAACTCTCTGGAGGGCAGCGTCAGCGAATTGCAATTGCAAGAGCTTTGTTAAAAAATCCATCTATTTTAATTCTTGATGAAGCTACTAGTAGTTTAGATTCCGAATCGGAACGCTTGGTACAAGAAGCTTTACAACTATTAATGAAAGACAGAACTTCGGTAATTATTGCACATCGATTATCAACCATTAGAGAGGCTGATCAAATAATTGTAGTAGACGATGGCAAGGTAAAAGAAATTGGAACACACCAAGAACTAATGAATAATGACTCTGGTTTGTACAGGTATTTAAGTCAACTACAATTACAAGAAAACTAAGCTAAATGAAATTTATAAGTTGGGGTGCCGCAGAACAAGTTACTGGAAGCATGCACATGCTTGAATTGCAAGATGGTTATAAAATTTTAATCGATTGCGGGTTAGATTATGAGCATAAAAAAAACAACTCATTAAATGATCATTTCCCTTTTGATGTAGAAGACATCGACCTTATTCTGTTAACACACGCACACATTGACCACAGCGGAAACTTACCAACCATTGTGAAACATGGCTACAGCGGACAAATTTTAAGCACCGCCGCAACCAAAGATTTATCGGAATTATTACTCAGCGACTCCGTAAATATTTTCGTGGAAAAAGCAAAAAAGAAAAAACATCATCATAAAAGGAAATCATTTAATGAGTTTCATGAACGCCCTTTGTACTTACACAAACATGTAATGGAAACAATGGATCGTTTTGTAACCATCCCGTTTGAACAAAATTTTGAAATAAAAAAAGATGTGAATCTTAAATTTATTCCTACCGGGCATTTATTAGGAGCTGCAGCAATTGAACTAAAAATTGTTGAAGATGGAGTAGAAAAAATAATTGTTTTTAGTGGAGATATTGGCAGAAAAAATTATCCGATTTTATGTGATCCTACATATTTAGAAGGCTGCGATTATTTAATTTGCGAATCTACTTACGGAGGTCGTTTACATACTACAGATAAAACCATAGAAGAGGTATTGATTGAAAACATTGAAGCTACATGCATAAAACAACCCGGAAGGCTTATTATTCCGGCATTTAGTATTGGTAGAACGCAAGCTTTGGTATACTCTTTACATAAAATTTTTAAAGATAAAAAGCTACCTAAAATTAATGTATTTGTTGACAGCCCTATGGGCATGGCAGGCACAGAAGTTTATAGAAAACATCATGCATTATTAAACGAAGAAGCCCAAACATTTTTTCAAAAGTTTGGAGATGAGTTTGAATTTGATGGATTGAAATATGTGGAAACCTTAAAAGAAAGTAAGCAGATTTCTAATTACTTTGAACCTTGCATTATAATTTCTTCTGCAGGCATGTTAGAAGGGGGAAGGATACAAGATCATTTATACCATAACATACAAAACTATTACGCCAATATCTTATTTATTGGATATTGTGCAAAAGGAACTTTAGGCAGAAGATTGCTTGACGGTACGCCCGTTGTAAAAATAAACGGAAGAGATTTATCTGTTTATGCAGGAATTAAACAAACCGATTTGTTTAGCGCACATGCCGACCATGAAGGATTAATAAACTACATAAAATCGGCAAAAAGGGGAAACTTAAAAAAGGTTTTTTTAGTACACGGAGAAAAGGAATCGATGGAAGCCATAAAAGCAAACGTTGAATTAATGGGAATTAATACTGAAATTGCAAAAAAAGGCGAACCTTACTCATTATAAAGCATAAACATGAAAAACTTCAAAAAATATTACGAATTACCAACCACACCAGACCAAGTGTATTTAGCATTAACAGTACCAACCACCATTTATTTGTGGACAGGTGCAGAAGCCATCATGAGCACAGAAGCAGGTTCAGAATTTTCACTATGGGACGGTGATATTTGTGGCAAGAATGTAGAGTTCGAAGAAAATAAAAAGCTAGTTCAGAATTGGTATTTTGAAGGCATCACAGACGATTCTATTGTGACTATGAAGTTACACCCCGGAAAGAAAGTAGGCACTACTTCTGTAGAACTTACGCATACTAATATTCCTGATGATGATTATGAAGATTTTGTAAATGGCTGGGATGTGTATTACTTCGGAGCACTTCAAGAATTTTTTCAAGAAGAAGCCGAATAAATTAATTAATCGACTTTATGAATTAATAAACCACAATGTAATTTTGGCTCAAACCAAGTAGATTTTGGAGGCATTACACTACCTGCATCTGCAACATCTACCAGTTCATCAATAGAGGTTGGATATAAAAAATAGGCAACTTTCATTTCCCCGCTATCAACCATTTTTACCACTTCTTGTACAGATGTTACACCACCTACAAATTTAATTCTCTTATCTCTACGTGGATCTTCAATTCCAAGTATCGGGTTTAAAATTTTATCTTGAAGTATACTTACATCTAAACGAGCAACCGGATCGCTATTGTTTAATAAGGAATCGGGGATTTTAAGTTCGTACCATTTTTGTTCAATGTACATGTGGAACACATGTGCATTTTTGGGTTTAGATTCTTTAATTTCTGAAATCTCAAAAATCAATTTTAATTTTTGAAAAAAATCATCAACAGTTAAACCGTTTAAATCTTTTACTAAACGTTGGAATTCATACACTAATAGTTGGTCGAATGTAAAATATAAAGTCGTGAAAAAGTTATAGTCTTCATGCCCTCGGTGTTTTAAATTGTTTTTACGGCGCTGTATACCCGCTAAGGAAGCCGCTGCTGCACGATGGTGACCATCTGCAATATAAGACGCCGGTAAAGAAGCAAACTCGCTTAAAAGTGTTTTAATCGTTTCTTCATCATTAATCATCCAAAGTTGATGTTCTTGCTCATCGGCAAAAAAATCTACGAGTGGTTTTTCTGTTATGGTTTTGTTGATGATGTGTTGAATTACGGGAGTTCCAGCATAAGTTACCAGTACTGGATTTGCATCTATTCCGGTATTATCTAAGTATTCAATTAAATCTTTCTCTCTATCGGCTCTTGTATGCTCGTGTTTTCGTAAGGTATTATCCAAATAATCGTCAATAGCCGTAATACACCAAATACCTGTTTGCCATTGGCCTTTATTAAAGGTTCTGTAAATATAAATTGCCTCTTTAACATCTTGCACTAATACCTGATTTTCCAAAAACTCTTCAAAAAAATCTTTTGCTTTTTTGAAAATTATTTCTTCCCGTGAGCCTCTTAAATAAGGGTTATCTATTAAAGGCTCTATGGTGTGTAAAAATGAAATAGGATTGTTTTGCAAAATTTCTTTGGCAGCATCTGTGTAAAACTGATCAAATGATTTTACAACCACTTGCAATGTTTTATCAGCTGCTGGTCTAATTCCTTTAAATGCTTTAATTTTAGGCATTCTATTACTTTTTCAATTCTTCAATAATGCGATGTGCAAGCTCCACTCCTATGCGTTCTTGGGCTTCGTTTGTTGCAGCACCGATGTGTGGGCTTAAAGAAATTTTAGCGTGTGAAAGAATGACCGAAGAAGGTGTTGGTTCGTTTTCAAACACATCTAATCCTGCAAAAGACAACTGTCCGTTATCTAAAGCAGTTACTAACGCTTGTTCATCAATTACACCACCACGAGCACAATTTACAATGGCAGCACCTTTTTTCATCATTGCTAACTCTTCTGCACCTATTACCGCTTTGCCATCTATAGCAGGTACGTGTAGTGTAATAAAATCAGCATTTTTTAATACAAACTCTTTACTAACTGCACTTACTTTAAATTTCATTTTTTGCTCGTCGGCAAATTCTAATTCTACTTCTGGATTAAATTCAAAAATGTCGTATGCCAGTACATTCATTCCTAAACCAATGGCAATTTTTGCAGTTTCTCTACCAATTCTACCAAAGCCAAGCACTCCAAGTGTTTTACCACGTAGCTCTATTCCTTTAGCATAATTTTTCTTTAGATCATTGAATACCGTATTCCCTTTTTCAGGCATCTCTCGATTTGCTTCTTGTAAAAATCTCACTCCAGAAAATAAATGTGCAAATACTAATTCAGCAACAGACTGCGAAGATGCAGCAGGAGTATTAACAACTGCAATACCCCTAGATCTTGCATAATCTACGTCAATATTATCCATGCCAACACCCCCCCTACCAATTAATTTAATGTTGGTACAAGCATCTATCAATTCTTTTCTAATTTTTGTTGCTGAACGAACAGTTATTGCATCGTACTCATTTAAACGAGTTGCTAATTGTTCTTGAGGAATGTTTTGCGTGTCAACCGTAAAACCAGCATCTTCTAATATTTTTTTACCGATTGGATCTATACCATCGTTTGCAAGTATTTTCATATATAATATTTAGTCGTTAGTCGTTAGTCATTAGTCCTTAGTCGTTAGAAAGCAATCTTATCTAAGGACTAAAGACTTGTATCTAGTGACTAGATTCAAATTCAGCCATTACATCCACCAAGGCTTGCACGCTGCTTAATGGTAAAGCATTGTACATGGATGCTCTAAAACCACCTACACTTCTATGTCCTTTTAACCCTATACAACCTGCTGCCTCTGCTGCGTTTAAGAACTCTTTTTCTTTGCTTACATCGTGCATTACAAAACACACATTCATTCTTGAGCGATCTTCTATTGCACAAGTGCCTTTGAACATTGAATTTCTATCTATTTCAGCATATAACAATGCAGCCTTTTCATTATTTCTACGCTCCATTTCAACTACACCACCTTGCTTTTTCAACCAACGTAAATTTAACATGGCTACGTAAATTGCAAATACGGGTGGAGTGTTATACATAGAACCTCCTTCAATATGTATTTTATAATCAAGCATGGCTGTAATCTTGCGATCTACTTTGCCTAAAATACTTTCGTTAATAATTACAACCGTACTCCCTGCGGGCCCAATATTTTTCTGTGCACCTGCATAAATTATATCAAAATCTGCCACATTTACGACTCTACTCATAATGTCTGACGACATATCGCAAATCATAGGTATGGGTGATTTTGGGAAATTATACATTTGAGTTCCATAGATAGTATTATTGGAAGTACAATGGAAATACTTTGCATCCGTAGGTATTGTATAATCTTTTGGAATATATGCATAGTTCGACTCTTTAGAACTTGCTAAAGCAAATGCATTCCCAAATATTTTAGCTTCCTTAAGCGCTTTATTTGCCCACACACCAGTATCTAAATAAGCTGCACTTTCGCTTTCATTCAATAAGTTCATAGGTATCATTCCAAATTGCTGACTAGCGCCACCCTGTACGAAAATAACTTTATACTGATCTGGCACGCCCATTAGCTCTTTTATTAATGCACAGGCTTCGTCAACTACAGCCTCGAATTCGGGTGTACGATGTGAAATTTCTAAAATTGACAAACCAGTATTACCCCATTGTAAAACAGCCTGGGCGGCTTCTTCAAATACCTCTTTGGGTAATATGCAGGGACCTGCACCAAAATTATGATGTTGCATGCTTAGTATAATTTATACAACAAAGTTATTCGAATTTTCGAAGATTCGAAATTCCTATATTTGAAAAATAATCCTATCTATATGAATAAATTACTACTCGCATTATCTTGTCTTATTATAATCGCATGCGCTTCAAACCCGATCCCCAGAAACGCAACCAAAAAATTAACAGGTACTTGGGTACCGCTTAAACAAGAATTAGGTGGAAATAACATTGCTCGTCAGCATTTCAGCAAACAGACCCTTACCATCAGAGATACAAGCTACGTGATTACTGCAGAAAATGATTTTGAAGAAGTACAACAAGATGAAGGCTCCATATACATTAAAAAAAATAAAATAGACTTTTATGGTAAACGGGGTAAAAATAAAGGGAAACATTTTACTGCAATTTTCAAAATCGAAAAAAATCAATTAATAATTTGTTATAATCTCGGAGGTATTGGTTTCCCCGAATCATTCGAAACCATTGGTAAACCATTGTACTTTAAGTCGACCTACGAATACAAATAGTAATATCGAAAGGTAGAAGTGTAGAACATTAGAAAGGTCAAATAGCTATGAATGAAATTAAGATACTAAGAACAAATTCCAAAAATTCTGATTTTCAGAAATTAGTTATTGAGCTTGATAAGGATTTAGCCATTAGAGATGGAGAAGAGCATGCTTTTTTTGCACAATTCAATAAAATCAACATGATTAAGCATGTAGTTATAGCATATGATAATGAAATTGCGATCGCTTGCGGCGCTATAAAAGAATACGATTCTCTAACAATGGAAATAAAAAGGATGTATGTTCCACCACAATTTCGAGGCAATGGTTATGCATCATTAGTATTAGAGGAATTAGAAACATGGGCAAAGGAATTGGGGTATAAAAAATGCATCTTAGAAACAGGATTAAAACAACCTGAAGCTATTCGCTTATATGAGAAAAACAACTTCCAAAAAATTCCGAATTATGGCCAATATGCTGATGTGGAAAACAGCGTTTGTTTCGAGAAAATAATTTTTAGCAGTTTAATTTTCGCATTTACACATTTACACATTTACACATTTTCGCATTTGCACATTTCTTAAAACCTTCCGACTAATCTTACATTAAGTTGCCTAGAGGTTAAAAAATTTGGAATAGCATATTGTTGGTCGCGTACATCACGAATCCATAAATAAGAAATGGTGTTTGATCGTTTAAATAAGTTGAATACCTCTGCATATAACATGATGTTTTTAAAAGGTCCAATATTAGCAGCTCCACCCATTTTTTTACCCACCCATTCTTTAGAGAAACCGATATCTGCTCTCCAATAAGGCGGCATGCGCAAAGTATCTTTGTATCGTTCAAAATCTGGAGGACCAAATGGCAAACGTGCTCCAAAAACTATGTTCAAATGCACTTTCACACTTGGGTCTTTTGCAAGCTTATCTTGAAAAAAGATAGAAAAATTAAAACGCTGATCCGTTGGTCGTGGTATATAACCCGGAAACACTTTTGCAGAATCTACACCTGCATCATTTTTTATCGTATAAAAATCATTCAATAAATTTTCTTCCGTTTTTAAAAACGATAAACTAAACCACGACTCTAAATCTTTCACAAACTCTCCGTTCACTTTAAAATCGGCACCCATGGCATAAGCATCTGCCTTTTCATTTGCATAATAACGTATGCGAACATTATCAATTTCATACGGAATAATGTTCTTCATTTCTTTGTAATATAGTTCAGAAATAAACCTAAACTTTCGTCCTCCAAAAAATTTAAATTGATGGTCGGCAGCAAATACATAATGGATACTTCTTTGCGCTTTTGGATCTTTCGCCAAAGTGCCATCAAAATTTCTTAACTCTCTATAAAAAGGTGGTTGGTTGTAATGCCCCCATGATGCTCTAAATACCCAATCTTTTTTCCAATCGGGTTTATAAGATAAAGTCGCTCGTGGACTAACATTTAATTCATCAGTATAATCCCAATACGTAGCACGAATACCCATTGATAATTTTAAATCATGTTTCGCTGAAATTGGTCGAGTATGTTGTATAAATCCATGAACTCGGTTACTTGATAAATCTATTTTAGCTTTTATTACATCTTGCAATACTATTGTATTATCAAGGTCTGGTGCAGCATAATCTGCAGAGTCAATTAATTTCCATTCACTCAATCTATCGTCAATTACTTCGTGCTGATATTTTACTCCCCAATTCCAAAGATTCTCCTCTTTTTGCAAACTTCCTTTGTGTTCATAACTCTGTACACTTGCAAATAAAAAGTTCCGTGCATGATTTAAGAATCCGCCAACTCCCCTATTTGCCTTCACCTGACCGAAAGTTGATTTACCAAAATTGCTTTCTATTTCATCAAAAATATATTGTCCTTCTATATCAAATGTTTCACGCTCATCTGTTTGAAATCTAGAACTGATAAATTTCAAATTCAAATTATTATTTGGATGGTAGGTTGCTGTAATTGCTCCCATACCCGATTGGTATTTATCAATTTCCTGCCCTTGAAAAAATACAGTTAGCCTTAGTACCTCGTTAAAAGTTCCAAAAGTTGTTTCTCTACTTTGTGGTATAACCGTATAATTATTTGTATTGATGTTGCCTAAAAAAGAAATCTCCCAATCTGTATTTATATCATAAGAGATAAAGGTTTGTACATCATAAAATGAAGGTTGATAATCGCCATCCACATCTAAAGTACCTAATAAATATCGAGTAGTTTTTTGGCGGAAACCTACTAAATAACTCAGTCGTCTGTTTTTGTTAGTACCTTCAAAACTAAATGAGGTACCAAGTAAACCAGCAGAAAAAGAACCACCAAAATCTTTCGGTTTTTTGTAGCGTATATCTAATACGGAGGAGAGTTTATCGCCATATCGTGCTTCAAAACCACCCGCCGAAAATTTTACAGAGCTCACGAGGTCTGCATTTATAAAACTTAACCCTTCTTGTTGACCAGAGCGTACTAAAAACGGACGATAAATTTCAACATCATTTACGTAAACTAAATTTTCGTCGAAATTCCCACCGCGAACGTTGTACTGCGAACTCATTTCGTTGTTAGAATTTACTCCTGGCAATGTTTTTAAAATGGCTTCAAAATTGCCTGATGCCGAGGGCAAGCTGCTCAGTAATTTTGCATCTATTTTGGTAATGGTAGAAGTTCGCTCTTCATCACTTTGCACAATAACTTCTGATACGTTTATCGATTTTTGAATAAACTTTTTATCGGCTCTAAAACGTTCGTTGCCTTTTAATTTTATGTTTAAATTTTCTGATTGGTAACCAATGTAAGCATACATAATGCTGATATTGGTATCAGCTGGAACTCGTAGTTCATAATACCCTTGTTCATCTGTTTTAGTAGCAATACTCGTACCTTTTACACTGATGGTAACTAAAGGGAAAAGCTTGCCTTCTTCATCTTTTACTGTACCAAAAACAACAGCTTTTTGTTGCGCAAAAAGGGAGTGTACTGTAAAACTAAAAAAGAAAAACAATAAGACTTTTACTCTCATACCAGCAAGAACGAACAACTATACCTCAAAGGTATCTAAACGTAATTTTTTAAGCTCTGCTATCATATCTATCGGGTCTTCTGAAGCAAACACTGCATTGCCCGCAACAAGAACATCGGCACCAGCTTTTATTAATGCTAACGCATTTGATTTGCTAACTCCACCATCCACTTCAATTAACAAGTCGGTTTGTTTTGCTTCGGCCATAGCTCTTAACTTTTTAATTTTTTGATAGGTGTTCTCTATGAATTTTTGTCCGCCGAAACCAGGGTTTACACTCATTAAACAAACGAGATCTATATCTTCAAGTATATCCTCGAGTAAATCTACTGAGGTATGTGGATTTACAGCCACACCTGCTTTCATCCCCAATTGTTTAATTGCCGAGACGGTTCTATGCAAATGTGTACAAGCTTCAATATGTACAGTTAATACATCTGCTCCTGCTTTTTTAAACTGCTCTAAATAACGATCAGGGTCCACTATCATTAAATGCACATCTAATGGTTTTTTAGCATAATGTTTAATGGCTGTAATAACCGGGAACCCAAATGAAATGTTGGGTACAAATACCCCATCCATTACATCTACATGAAACCAATCGGCGTTACTTTCGTTAACCATTTCGATGTCTGATTGCAAGTTGGCAAAATCTGCCGACAAAATAGAAGGAGCAATTAAGTGTTTCATTTGTTAAGTTTATATGCGCTCAAAAGTACGGTTTATCCTTTATTTGACAATATTAAATCCATAATTATACCGGTTCAGCACATCCGTACCCAAAATATGCTTAGTAATATGTATAATTGTTTGGACAAGAATCCTTAATTCTAATCTCATCACTAGAAACGACCTTAACAGATTATAACTATGAAAAAACTAATTTTATCAGCTGCACTAATTGTTGCAGGATATGCAGGTTCTACTGCACAAGATGTACAATCATCTAAATCAGTAAACATTTCTTTCTTTTCATCCGCACCTATGGAAGATATAGAGGCCAAAACCTCAAATGGTACCTCTGTAATTACCACCTCAAAAAATGAATTCTTTTTCTTGGTACCTATAAAATCATTTACGTTCAAAAGTTCATTGATGCAGGAGCATTTTAATGAAAACTACATGGAAAGTGATAAATACGTAGATGCCCGTTTCAGTGGAAAGGTAAATGAAAACATCGATTGGAAAAAAGACGGGGTATACAATGTTACAGTATCAGGCAAGCTAACGGTTCATGGAGTTGATAAAGATCGTACCATCCCGGGTACTATTACGGTGAAAAATGGGATCATTAGCATCTTAACTAAATTTG
>JBILKW010000041.1:0-14735 GCA_044376465.1 Sphingobacteriales bacterium
CATTCCACCCGTGCCAATTGGCACTTCAAATTCTAATTCTGGATACACCGAATATTCATCAACTCTACGAAGGTCATACCTTAAGCCAGATGCACGTAACATGGGTCCCGAACAACCATAATTAATTGCAACATCCAATGGTAATATACCCACGTTTTTCGTGCGGTTGATAAAAATTTGATTGTTCGTTAATAAGTCATCGAGCTCACGCATTTTAGGTTTGAAATACGCTACAAACTCAGCGCAACGTTCTTCAAAACCAACAGGTAAATCGTAAAAATTTCCACCAATCCAAATGTAATTGTATAATAATCGAGCTCCCGATGCCCATTCTAATAAATTTAAAATATGTTCTCTATCTCTAAAACACCAGAAAAATGGGGTAACCGCGCCAATATCCATTCCATAAGTACCAATAGCGATTAAATGAGAGGCAATGCGATTAAGCTCACTCATTAACACTCGTATGTATTCTGTGCGTTTCGGAATGTCTTTGTCAATTCCCATCATTTTCTCAACTCCCATCACAAAAATATGATCGTTGTTCATAGAGGTGAGGTAATCCATACGATCTACAAAAGGGATGGTTTGCTGATAGGTTAAATTCTCCGCATGTTTCTCAAAGCAACGGTGTAAGTATCCAATGTGCGGAATACATTCTTTTATAATTTCACCGTCGGTAAGTAATTCTAATCGCAATACGCCGTGCATAGAAGGATGTTGAGGACCCATGTTTAAGATCATCTCTTCATTCTTTAATGTGTTGAGGTCTGTTTTATAATTGGTCATCTTTACGATCGAATGTAATTTTTAATTCTTTGTAAAATTCTGCTGCTACGTAATCTTTTCGCAAAGGATAACCCTCCCAATCGTCGGGGCATAGTATTCTTCTTAAGTCTGGATGATTGGCAAATACGATGCCATACATATCGAAAGCTTCGCGCTCATGCCAATCGGCACTACGCCAAACCTCGCTAACACTAGGGCATTGCGGGTTTTCATTTTCTGCTCTGTTAAATGGCAGCAATACTTTTAATGCAATTTTATGATTATATGGAATAGAGCTTAGGTGGTATACTACTGCTAACTCATTTCTGTCCGCAGCATAATCAATACCCGATAAACAATTCAAATAATCGAAATACAAGTCGGCATCGTTTTTTAAATAATAACATAAACGCACTAAATGGTTTACATCAATAGTAAGTTGAGCTTGCAATTGTTCTGTTTGTTCGGCGATGATTATTTCAGTGCCAAACTTTTCAATTATTTTGTTTTTTATTTCTTCGAACTTCATGTTTAATTACGGAGCTAATCGTTCAATTTTCCATTTACCTTTTTCCATCAATACATATTTCATACGATCGTGTAAACGGCTAGGGCGACCTTGCCAAAATTCTATGGAAATAGGACTGAGCAAATATCCACCCCAATGTGCTGGTTTTGGAACATGTTTGCCTTGGTATTTTGCATCCATATTTTTGTATACAACCTCAAGGCTTTCTCGGTTAGGAATCACCTGGCTTTGGGGAGAACAAATTGCGCCAATTCTGCTTTCGAAAGGGCGCGAGTTGAAATATGCCTCCGATTCTTCTTTACTGAGTTTGTTTATTTTTCCATCGATACGAATTTGACGCTGTAACTCTGGCCAAAAAAACACAATACTTGCAAATGGATTTTTGGCTATATCTTTTCCTTTTTTACTTAAGTAATTCGTGTAAAATGAAAATCCTTTTTCATCAAACCCCTTTAATAATACAATGCGCGCCGATGGTATTCCGTCTTTACTTGCAGTTGCTAAGGTCATTGCATTGGCTTCTAATACTTGTGCATTCAATGCTTCGTTGAACCAAATTCCGAATTGTTCAATAGGCTCTTTTTTTACATCTGCTTCTGCAAGGCTATTTTTCTGATAGTCTATTCGTAAATTTTCTAATGTTGTTTTGTCTATTTTACTCATGTTATGTTTTGTACTTATTCCTCCAATATAATTTTTCGTTCAGTTTTTTCAATATTAATTCTGCAAGTATAAATTCAGCCAAGTTTTGATTCAATGCCATGCGCACGTCACTTTCTGAAACGTCTATTCTATAGAGTGATGCATACAAATAAGGCCTGTTTTCGCGCATTAAATTTTTAAGATACAAAGCAAGATGGCTACGTAAATCTTCATAATTTAGATCATTTTTGAGGGCAGGAATATCTGTATCACTAAAATTATTACGTAATGCATTTATTAGGGCTTCGTTTGAGATTTCAGACATTCGCTTTTTATGAATTATTTTGATTTCTGCATATTCATGCCTATATTCATTATATCGTTTGCTAAGATATTAAAAAAATGTTGAGCAAAATTGCACCATCGGCAGGAAAAATACTTATTTCGGAACCATTTATGTTGGATCCGCAGTTTCGCCGTTCGGTTGTATTGCTAGTAGAACATGCAGAACAAGGTTCTGTGGGTTTTGTGCTTAACCAAGAAACAGAAGTTACTATTCCCGATATTATTCCTGATTTTCCATTATTTGATGCAAGAATTTATGTGGGAGGGCCCGTACAAACAGATACCTTACATTTTATACACAAAATTCCGCAATTGATAGAAGGAGGAGTGCAGGTGGAGCAAGATGTATATTGGGGAGGCAATTTTGATCAATTAAAAGATCAAATAAAATTAGGCCATGTAATGTTAGAAGATGTGATGTTTTTCCTTGGTTATTCTGGCTGGAGCCCCCAACAATTAACTGAAGAAATCGAAGAAAATACTTGGATTGTTGCAGACACTCAAGCCGATGATATTTTTAATGTTGACCATGATAATTTTTGGAAAAAAGCCGTTCGTAACTTAGGAAATAAATATGCACATATTGCCAATTTCCCCGAGAATCCAATGTGGAATTAGCGGAGAGCAAAGAGCTGGGAGTACATTGTACTAAGGACTAAAGATTAATAATAAAATGAAAAACAAAACTGAAATTAAGTACGCGTTAGGTTTTTTTATGATGACCTTATTTTGGATGGCAATGGAACGACTATTCGGTTTGCATTCTACATACATTGAAAAACATGCTACATACACTAATTTATACGCAATTCCCTCTGTTTTAATATATGTGTTTGCATTACTAGAAAAACGAAAATCGTACAACGGAATCATTACTTATGGTCAAGCTTTTAAATGTGGATTACTGATGACTGTGTATATTACTTTATTGTCTCCGGTTTCACAATACATAACAAGCGTTTATATTACTCCTCATTATTTCGAAAATGCAATCAATTATACAGTCACGACAGGTAAAATGACTCAAGATGCAGCTATTGCAGAATTTAATTTAAACAATTATTTGATGTACTCAGTTATTGGATCAATAGTAATGGGATTGTTTACTACCGGACTAGTATCATTGTTCGTGAAACGTAGCAGGTAAGTGCTCAAATGAAAGAATGTACATAACAAATTATTTGTTGTTATAAAACTAAATTTTAATATGATATGCTTTTAGTATTATCGCTTTTTACGATTAGCGGCGATTTTTCTTAAATCTAATCGGTCTCATATCTCTTGTCTCCCTGTTCATCATTCAACGTACTTCATTCAGAGTTATTTATTTGATAAATAGCTTAATCGCAGCTATAATTAATAAAGCTAAACTGAATAAACAAAAATTTTATGATTGAATCAAAAACGATAGTCTTTATACACGGGCTATTTATGAACCCAAAAAGTTGGGCAAATTGGGTAGTTTATTTTGAAGCAAAAGGATATACGTGTTTCGCACCACCATACCCATATCACGAGGGCGCCCCTTTAGATCTAAGAAATGATATAAGTAGTTCTTTGCCAAAATTAACGATTAGTGAGGTAGTAAAAAGTTACGAACAATTTATAGATAAATTGCCTGAGAAACCAATTTTAATCGGACATTCTGTAGGCGGATTCATTACACAAAAGCTAATTGAGTTAAATAAAGCCGTCGCTGGAATATGTATAGATTCAGCCCCCCCTGCAGGGGTATTTACATTTAAGTGGAGTTTCTGGAGGGCTAATTTGCCTGTAATTAATCCATTTAAAGGGAATAGTGCATTTGTACCCACAGTTGAATGGTTTCGTGACGCATTTTGTAATAACATGAGCTTGGCAGAAACAACAGATGTTTTCAACGAATTAGTAGTACCCGAAAGTAGAAATATCCCTAGGAGCATGTTAAATGATCCCTATGGAAAAATAAATTTCAATTTACCACATAATCCATTGTTATTTATTTCCGGTGCAAAAGATAACATCATACCCCCTTCTCTAAACTTATCGAATTTACGCTCTTATCATGATAAAAATAGCATTCGCGATTACAAGAAATTCCCGAACAGAACACACTACATTTGCGGGCAAAACGATTGGCAAGAAGTAGCAAGTTATGTGCTGGAATGGGTGAGGGGAGTGTGAGGGCAATTGTGAATGCTTGGGTGTATTGAGTTATTAGGTTATGGAGTTATTACACGATGAATTAAGTTCGCTAACGACTCACAACTAATGACAATAGACCAACGATAAATTAAAAAGAAGAATGAAAGCCTTTACCCTTCATGCCTTCTGCAGATTTTTCAATCTTTTGTTTTAATTCGTTTTTATATAAATCCATGCGCTCGGCAATTTCTGGATCATTGCTGCCTAAAATCTGAGCTGCTAATATGCCTGCATTTTTTGCACCGTTTAAAGCAACAGTTGCAACCGGTATACCAGCTGGCATTTGTAATATAGATAAAACAGAATCCCAACCATCAATAGAATTCGAAGAGTTCACAGGAACACCAATTACAGGTAAGCTTGTTAAAGATGCTACCATGCCTGGTAAATGAGCTGCACCGCCTGCACCGGCTATAATTACTTGTAATCCTCGTGCACGAGCTGTTTTGGCGTATTCAAACATTCGGTCCGGTGTTCTATGTGCAGAAACCACTGTAAGCTCGTAAGCGAGTCCTAATTCGTTTAAAACAAAAGCAGCTTCTTCCATTATCGGAAGATCCGATTCGCTACCCATTATGATTCCTATTTTTGCAAACATCCTATGTAATTGTTAATTGTTAATTGTTAATTAGGGTTAATAGGTTATTAAGTAAATTAGTAAATAAGTTAATTTGTAAGCTGTATATAATTGACAATTAACAATTCACAATTACTTTCAAAGTCTCCTTCACTAGCCTTGCTTTTCTTATCGCTTCATTTCTATCTTCGTCAACTATGGTTACGTGCCCCATTTTACGAAAAGGTTTAGTTATTTTTTTTCCATATAAATGTACGTACACTCCAGGTATTTCTAAAATATTTTCTAAGCCGGTATAATGAGCCTCGCCAGTATATCCTTCTTCGCCTAACACGTTAATCATAACCGAAACATTTTTAGCATCGGTATTAGCTAAAGGTTGATTAAAGATTGCTCTTAAATGTTGCTCAAATTGAGAGCACATGTTTCCTTCTATGCTTTGATGCCCGCTGTTGTGTGGTCGTGGTGCCATTTCATTTATTAAAATAGAGCCCTCTTTTGTTAAAAACATTTCTACAGCTAAAAGCCCTACCAATTCTAGTTCTTCTGCAATTTTAATGGCTAAATTTTCTGCTTTTAACGAAACGTATTCGGAAACGTTTGCAGGAGAGACTAAGAATTCTACCAAGTTTGCAGTTGGGTGAAAATCCATTTCTACTAAGGGGAATGTTTTGCAATCGCCATTAGCATTTCGAGCCACAATAACTGCAATTTCTTTTTCAAATTCCACCAAACGTTCTACTAAACTAGGAGCTTCAAATGCATTTTTTAAATCTTCTTTTGAACGAATAATTTGAACACCTTTTCCGTCGTAACCATCTTTACGAAGTTTTTGAACGTAGGGTAAGCTCCAAGAAATATTTTCTAACTCCTCTTTATTGTTTATCAACTTAAAATCAGATGTAGGGATGTTGTGATCTTTCATCCATTGCTTTTGCACACTTTTATCTCGTATCATTTTAATGATACTCGGTTGTGGGTAAATTTTTACACCTTCTAGTTCTAATTTCTCTAATGCTTCTACGTTTACTTTTTCTATTTCAATGGTAATTAAATCGAGCGATTTCCCGAAATTATAAACGGTATCAAAATCGGTAATATCACCTACACTAAAGTGGTCGCATATATTTTTACAAGGTGCATTTGCATCGGGGTCAATTACATGGCAGGTAACATTATAGTTCAATGCATTCTGCATCCACATACGTCCTAATTGTCCGCCTCCTAAAATTCCTAAATTTAAATCTCCGTAAAATGTTTTCATGCTTCTTGCTTTACGCTGCCTACTTTTATTTTCCTTTGTAACTCTAAAATCCCACCAATTAATGCTTCGGGGCGTGGTGGGCAACCTTGTATATACACATCTACGGGTATAATTTGATCAACCCCTTTTACAACATGGTAGCCGTGTTGCCAATATGGTCCGCCGCAATTAGAGCAAGAGCCCATGCTAATTACATAGCGTGGCTCGGGCATTTGTTCGTATAATATTTTAATTCGCTCTGCCATTTTAAAGGTTACAGTGCCGGCTACAATCATCACATCTGCTTGCCTAGGCGAAGGGCGAGGAAATACTCCAAATCGTTCTAAATCGAAATTACCTGATTGGGTATCCATAAATTCGATGGCGCAACAAGCTAAGCCAAATCCCATTGGCCATAACGACGATAGGCGTGCCCAATTTAGCAATTCATCTAATTTGGTAATGGCAACTCCTTCGCGTTCTAACTGATGTGGTAATTTACTCATTCGTTTCTTTTTTTACTGCCGATCTAAATGGTGGTCGTCTTACGCCACTTGGTACCGGAGCACCAGTGTTTACTATATTCTCCGTTGGCTCCAATTTTACCTCAAGTGTAAATTCTTTAACTGTATAGCGGGTATTATTAATTTCTTCATATAGTTTTATTGGCACTAATGAGTTTGAACTCGGTATTTGTATAGTAGGGCGTATCCATTCTAAATCTCCTTTTCGCCATACATATACAAGTCCTAACAAAAGTATAAAAATGAAAATGCTCATCTCTATCATGTTAAACATTGCCCAATTCGGAACATTTGCGATTAAATTTTTATCGGCAAAAATGGTCGACCATGGAAATAAGAAAATTAGTTCTACATCAAACAATAAAAAGATAATGGCAATAATGTAGAAACGCATGTTAAAGGGGGTACGCGATGGGCCTTCTGTAACTTCGCCACACTCATAAGTTGAGTTTTTAATGGCATTGGGTTTGCGTTTTTGTAAGAACATGTTAATGCCCATGCCTATTAGAATAAATACTATTCCTAAAAGCATGAATATTAATATTTTGCCGAATTCGCTAAGTTCTTCGATTCCTTGCATGTTCAAAAATAACAAAATTTAGCGAGGATCAATGCAGATTTTGTGCTATAACATAACCCGATGCCCATGCCCATTGAAAATTATAGCCTCCTAACCAACCAGTTACGTCGATACATTCGCCACCAAAAAATAAGCCTGGCACATTTTTAGCTTCTAAGCTTTTTGACGATAGTTCATTCGTATCTATACCGCCTCGCATTACTTCCGCTTTTTCATAGCCTTTATCGCCCGCAGGTATTACTTCAAAATGGTGGATGGTATTTTCTATAAGTTCCAATTCTGCATTGCTTAAACTTGCCAAATTTTTATCGTACGGCAAATAAACAGCCATGGCGTTACAAAGTTTATTAGGTAGGAAAACTGATAGGAAGTTTTGCAGTAATTTTTTACCGTTCTGCTGCCTGGTTTCTTCTATTAATTTTTTTATAGATTGATGAGGAAGGAAATCTATATATATGGGTTTTGGTGCGCGCCAATACGACGATATTTGTAAGATGGCTGGCCCGCTTAAGCCCCAATGGGTAAACAAAATATTTTCTTCGAATGAAATTTCATCGTTACTTACTACCGAGTAAACACTTGTTCCACTCATGGCTTCAAACCATTCTCTGTCTTTATGCCCAATAACTAATGGCACTAGGGCAGGTGCGGTCTTTGTAATTTTTAGGTCGAATTGCTCTGCTACTTTAAAAGCAAAATCGCTGGCACCCATTTTAGGTATTGGTAATCCACCGGTAGCGATTACCAAATTAGGGCAATGTAATTCTTTTGATTTCCCGTTTTTCGAAATTTTCAATACAAAAGCATCTCCCACCTTTTCAATATTTTGTACGGATGTATTGGTGTAAATTTGTTGACCAAGTTCTGCAATTAAATTTTCGAATGCCTTAACGATGTCCGATGCTTTATTACTGCTTGGGAATAATTGGCCCAATGTTTTTTCTTGTCCTTCTATCCCAAACATTTCAAAAAACTGAATTGTATCCTCAACCGACCATTGGGAGAGAGCCGATTTACAGAAATGTTCGTTTTGAGAAATAAAGTTGGCTGCAGTAGTATGCATGTTCGTGTAATTACAACGACCGCCACCCGAAATTAGAATTTTAGCACCTACTTTATCGATGTGTTCAATTACCAATGCCGATTTTCCTACATAGCCAGCTTGTACCGCGCACATTAGTCCGCATGCTCCACCACCAATAATTACCACATCAAACTTGTCCATTATTAATTTAGCTAAATAGTGTTTCGTAAATTATATCGATGTTTCGAATGAGCAAGACTTAATCCTTTGTTGAACATATAAACATGCTATAATTTAAGCGACAATGATAGTTGGAATTGTTGGTTCTTAGAAGATACGATTTTCTCTAATTCAGAAAATCCAACAATGTAACGAGCACTAGCACCGAGGCGCCATATTTGTACCGATGCGCCCAACGCTCCGCTAACTTCAGCATTTTTAAAAGTAGGTTGCACGCTTAATATATTTCCAATGCCTTCTGTATTCGAATTAATTAAATAGGAGAACTGCGGACCCGCATCTAATGAAATCATCGGTAAAATTTTTAGCTTCAGCATCACCGGAATGTCAATGTAATTAAGGGTTACATCTTTAACATTTGTTTCTTTGTAACCACGTTGCGAGAATAGTAATTCGGGCTGGAATGCCAAAATTATTAAGTTCAATTTTGCATAGGCACCAACATGGTAACCTTGTTTAAAATCGGTGTTTAAATTAGTACTGTAAATATTGGAAAAGTTTAAACCACCTTTCACACCGTAAGAAATTTGCGCAATTGATGCCTTTACCACTAGTAAAAACATCAGGGAAAGTATTATTTTTTTCATATGCTCGTTTGCTTCCCGTACATACGGGACTCATAAGTTAGAAAGTTCGTTAATTCGACATTTCGATTACATCCATTTCTACTAGTTTCTTAAGTGCTAGTAGCGTTTTTTCGTCTTGTTCTTTAAATTGACTTTTGAAAAAAACAAATAACGAACGCAAGAACCAATTTTGTGCATGTACCTCACAAGTTTGTGTGATTTCGGTTGTAAATGGTTGCGTTTCTACAAATTTAATTTTTATTTGGTTGCGAAGTATGCCATTTTCGATTTCGAATTCATAGAATTTATTAGGAATTACTTCTTTCACTTTTTCTATCATTTCAAAATCTTGTCCATCTTCTTTCACAAAAATCTTAAACTCCGAATTTTTTTGGAGGGCTTCGCCTTTTATGTTTTCAATTTTTATAAAACCTGGCATCCACTGGCTCATGAGTTCTTTATTAGTAAATACTTTCCAAGTTTGTTCTGCCGAGCGATTAACCACAAGGGTAGTTTCGTATGTAACGGTTGGTTTAACCAATCCGATGACATAAAAACCAAGGAAGCAAGTAGCAATAAAGCCAATTACATAGAGGAGGGTTTTGGTAGTGAAGTTCATGAGGCGAATATACGATTATTCGAAATGTCAAAAAGTCGAATTGTCGAATAGTGCGATGATGTTGCTTATTTACGCATTTGCACATTTAGGAATTTGTACATTTACTCTATCCATGCGAGCCAAACACAACCAACATCACCACTACAATAAGTAAAAGGAAGATCACTCTCGCCCAAACGGCCGCTTTTTTGAGTTTACGTTTGCGATCAGAGTCTTCTTCTCTTATCAAAAGTAAACTTTCTGCTTCGCTTTGTTTTTTTATTTTTTCTTTTTCTTTTCGATAAGAAATTCTATCAGCATCTATCAAATTACCACAATGCTCGCAAGCATCGTCTGCATTGCCAATTCGCTTGGTCCATTGTTTGCAATTTTTACAAAAAGCTTCCATGGTTAGTGTGATAGTGTGCTAATGTGCTAGTGTGCTAGTGAAGGTAAAGTGTGCAGCATTTAAGTTCATAGCGTCAACTAGCATACTAGCACATTAGCACACTATCACACTAACTAACTTTCCTTCCTTTCATCTTTGTTTTCTTCACAGACATTTTAGTAGCTACACTTTTCTTTACTTTTAATTTTGCCCTCACACCTGATGCCGCTACCGAATAAATTTTACCGTCGTAATTTATTTTACCGTTACCGTTTTTGTCAATCTCATTCAACTGTAAAACGTATGCTGTCTTATAGGTTCCGCCTCTAGGAAAAACAAATACAAGGTTTTTATTTGGTCCTTCATCAAAAGAAACCAACATCTTGTCGGCACTTATTTGCGTACAAACACCGGGTGTATTTCTTTTTAATTTGATGATTTGAACTTGTTTGCCGTTTTCCACTTTAATACTACCCGAGCTCACCTTCGTTTCACCAGAAGTTACTACTCGCTTAAATTCAACCTTTCTATCAACATAATATTGAAGCTTTGTAAGTGGGGTATTGGTAGCCTCTATTCTCGCACGTACATCTGTATTAAATAAAATTTTTCGCGAACAAGAACTAAGTGATATTACAGCTGCGATGGTGATTAGGAGGAATTTGGTTTTCATGTATAATGTATAATGTATAATGTATAATGTATTTTGTACTTTGTACTTTGTAATTTGTAATTAGTATTTAGAATTTAGTATTTAGAATTTAGTATTTAGAATTTTATCTTTTCATCGCTATTCTATAAAGCACAACTCCCATTATAACGAAAAATAGTGCTCCAATGATATTGTATCCGTCGGGACCAAAGGTAGCAGTAATTCCGTGTTCTGCATTCATTTTTTGTAAGAATGCTGATATAGAATCGTTCACCGAAAGGATTGCCACAATTACCCCTGCTAAGGCTCCGCCGGCCACTAATCCGGTGGCGTATAAACTTCCTTTACCTAACTCTTCGTCTTCTTGTGTTTCGCCTTTTTTCTCTTTTCTCCATTCTACCAATTTCTTCACTACACCACCTGCAAATATTGGAAGGGTAGTAGCTAGAGGTAAATATGCACCTACTGCAAACGATAATGATTTAATGCCGCATAGCTCCATGGTTACTGCTAAGAATACACCCACTAACACAAATTGCCAATCTAAATTATACGATAAAATTCCTTTAACAAGCGTAGCCATTAATGTGCCTTGTGGTGCAGGGTAAGCGTCGCTGCCAATGGCATGTGTAATTCCTTGACTCAACATTTCTTGTGTTGGGGTATCTAATATTTTCACAGTTAAACCAATAAATATTGATGAAACAATGGCTCCAATAAACAATGCAATTTGTTGGTATTTTGGAGTGGCCCCTACGAGGTAACCCGATTTTAAATCTTGCGAAGTGGCACCGGCATTGGCAGCGGCAATACAAATCATACCACCTACTACTAATGCCATTGGCTCGTACACTTTGCCCGTCCAGCCAATAGCTATAAACACCAAACATGTTCCCATAAGGGTTGCAATAGTCATACCCGAAATAGGTGAGTTCGAAGAACCAATTAGTCCAACAATTCTGGAAGCTACCGTAACAAAAAATGCCCCAAAAATTACCACAAGTACTCCCAATAATAATTTACTCCAAACACTATCGCCCGGAATCTGTGGTAGAAATGCCATCAATAAAACGAGTGCAATGCTTCCAAATAAAACCACTTTAATGTTTAAATCGCGCTCAGTTCTTTTCACTACAGGTGCATTTTCTTTATCGCCACCCACACTCGAAATAGAACCTTTGAAAGCGGAAATAATGGTAGGAATGGTTTTAAATAAAGTAATGAAACCACCTGCAGCTACTGCACCTGCACCAATTTGGCGTATGTATGCTCTGTATATTGCTGATGCTGTATCAGCAAATGTTTGCGTTGCAGGATCCCATCCACCTGGTCCGCCTGCAACTGCTATGTCTTTTAAATAACCTAATTTTACTAATTGCAAAGCAATGGTTTCTCCGGGTACTACCGAAGCTAACAAAGGAATTAATCCGAGCCAAGCCAATACACCACCTGCCACTAATACGCCCGCAATTTTAAAACCGATGATGTATCCAACACCCATGTATTCGGGAGTTATTTCGCCGCCAACGGTAGCCGATGGAAAAAATTTATTGGTTTGTTTTGTAACGAATGCAGGTGCTTCGGCAATTACGTGAAATACTTTTTGCAACATGGCATAAGCCAATGCAAAACCCAGTCCTAAGAATGCAGTCTTTGCAAAATCGCCTCCTTTTTCGCCAGCTTTTAACACCGATGCACAAGCTGTGCCTTCGGGGTAGGGAAGTGTTTCGTGCTCGTTTACAATTAATGATTTACGCAAAGGAATCATCATTAAGGTTCCGAGTATGCCTCCAAAAATGGCCAATGTTAAAATGGTCATGTATCCAAAATACATTTCACCAGTGCTCACTCCACTTTCATTTGCAGATAAAAATAAAAATCCGGGTAAGGTAAATACAACACCTGCTGCTATAGATTCGCCAGCAGAACCTGTAGTTTGTATAATGTTGTTTTCGAGTATAGTTGTTTTGAAAAATTTTCGTCCTAAAGTAATCGCAATTACAGCAATTGGAATAGATGCCGAAACGGTTAAGCCTGCTTTTAAAGCCAAGTAAACAGTGGCTGCTCCAAAGATAATACCGAAGATACATCCAAGTATAATCGACTTAAATGTAAACTCAGCCATCTTAGTATCATCAGATACAAAAGGTTTAAATTTTTCCATATGTTATTGTTTGTGTAAAATTTATTTAAACAAGGTAAAATTTTAAAAACATAAAACAAAAAAAGAGCCTCTGAATATTCAGAGGCTCTTTTTTTATAGCTAAGTTCTCACTATGAAACACCTTTCATCATCTTTTTCAAAATTGGCGAAATAGCCAAGAGTACTAATCCCGATGCTACCGACGACATAATTAAGAAAGAGAATAATTCCATGTTAAATTTATGTAATAAGTTTTCTAAAATACCAGCCATGTAGTTTGCTAATGCAATACTCGAAAACCAAAGACCCATCATCAAAGAAACAATTTTTGGTGGCGATAATTTGGTAATCATTGATAAACCAATAGGCGATAAGAATAATTCGCCAATTGTATGTAATAAGTACACAAACACTAACCATAATGGTGAGATTAAAACTCCTCCATTAGAAGCAATGTTTGCGAAGTACATAATTACGAAACCCAGTCCTAATAAGATTAATCCAAAACCAAACTTTACAGGAATGTTAGGATTTTTATTGATTTTATTTAAGGCAATCCAAAGGGCTGCAAAAACTGGAGCTAGAATAAATATTCCCAATGCATTAATAGATTGAAACCAAGAAGTAGGAATTTCGAAGCTCGCTAACATTCTGTTTGTTTTTTCTTCGGCAAATAAATTAAAGGTACCACCTGCTTGTTCGAAACCTGCCCAGAAGAAAATATTAAAGAAACACAATACTACAATAACACCCACTCTCGACCATTGGTTACCACCCTCAGTATTTTTAAATACAATGTATAATACAGCAAGTCCGCCAATTACAAAGAGCGTATTCATAATCATCGAATACGTATCGTCGCCTAATGACGTAAAGAAGGTAATTAATGCCCAAGTAGCAACTGCACATCCTGCAATAATGCTTACTATATCAATCCAATCTCTCGATCTAAATTTAGTGATTGATTTATCTTTTATTGATGGAGGCATACCAACCGTACCAAGGTGTTGTGTAGTTAAATGAAATACTAAAACACCTAGTAACATTCCAATACCAGCAGAGCCAAAACCCCAAGCCCAACCTACGGTTTCGCCTAAGGTACCCGAAACCAATGGAGCAATAAATGCACCTAAGTTAATACCCATGTAAAATAAAGTAAAACCTGAATCTCTACGAGTATCGTTTTCTTCATATAAACCACCAACCATGGTAGAAATATTCGGTTTAAAAAATCCGTTACCTACAATGATTAAACCAAGTCCTAAATTTAACAATGCAAAACTAGGTTCTTGCGATGCGGAACCATGACTCATCGCTAATACAAAATTACCTAGCGCCATTAATATACCACCTATGTAAATACTTTTACGTTGACCCAATATTTTATCGGCTAATAAACCACCGGCAATTGGAGTTAAATAAACAAGTCCGGTGAAAATTGCATAGATTTCTAATGCATTTGCACGTTCTAATCCGAACCCGCCCGACATTACTTGTGATGTTAGATAAAGTACTAACAATGCACGCATTCCGTAGTAACTGAATCGCTCCCACATCTCTGTGAAAAACAATGCGTACAAACCTTTTGGGTGTGTAGTTTTGGTGTTTGACATTTTTATTTGAGTTTAATCGCTAAATATATATTAATTTTTGAATTTGCTAATTGTTAATGTTTGCTTATAATTTCTCTCAACCATTTTAGCATTGCAAATATGGCTAAGCCTGCTAGGGT